>NZ_RCVK01000130.1:0-43515 GCF_003667485.1 Micromonospora sp. BL1 | reverse complement strand
GGCATAGCCTTGGGGGACCGTCCACGGGGGAGGAACGCCGATGCGGTTCGCCGAGTCCGTCGAGATCGCCGCCGACGTCGAGCGGGTCTGGGAGGTGCAGAGCGACGTCGACCGTTGGCCGGAGTGGACGCCGTCGGTCACCGCCGCCCGCCGGCTGGAGCCCGGTCCGCTGCTCCTCGGCTCGACGGCCCGGCTGGAGCAGCCCCGCCTGCGCCCGGCGGTGTGGCGGGTCGTGGAGATCTATCCGCCGTACTCGTTCGCCTGGGAGTCGGCGAGCCCCGGTGTGCGTACCCGTGGTGAGCACCGGCTGATACCGCTGGAGGACGGGCGCACCCGGGCCGAGCTGGTTCTGGTGCAGACCGGTCCGCTGGCCGGCCTGATCGGGCTGCTGGCCGGCTCGATGATGCGCCGCTACCTGCGGCAGGAGGCGGACGGGCTTCGGCGCCGCTGCGAGACCCCCTGACCGGCGCCGGAACGCACGCTCAGGACCCGGGGGTCGTCTTCTCCAGCACGGCGAGGCGGTTGCCGTTCTCGTCCGGCCGGTGCGCCACCACCCGGTAGCCGCGGCCCGCGTACAGGGACAGGTTCGCCGCGCTGTCCGCGCCGGTGAACAGCGCGAACCGTGTCACCCGGTGCGCGCAGGCGTGCTCGACGGCGTCCAGCAGCCGCCCGCCGACGCCCCGGCCCTGCTGGTCGGGGGCGACCGAGAGGCGGCCGACGTGGGCGGTGTCGCCGTCGAGGCGGGCGCGTACCGAGCCGACCAGGCGGGTGCCGCGCCGGGCGGCGAGCACCACGTCCGGGCCGGCCAGCGCCGCCCGTACCTCGTCCAGCGTCTCGGTCAGCGGGGGCAGGAACACGTCGCGGTAGCGCTGCGCCTCCACGAGGTACGCGGCACGCTGCACGGTGAGGATCTCGCCCGCGTCGGCGGGGCCGGCGGGGGCGATGGTCACGTCGGTCACCGGCTCAGCTCACCACAGCGCTCCCGGGCGGCCGTACGCTGGCGGGGGTGTTCCCATGAGCGTGGAGGTGACAGGCGTGCCGGAGCTGACGTACCCGGAGGTGGGCGCGACGCGCGACGGCGGCCTGCCGGCCGGTTACCACCACCTGCGCCACCGGGTCCGGCTGCCGGACGGCGGTTTCCCGGTGGCGGCGGACGCGGTGCTGGGCTGGCGGCTGCACCGCGCCGCCGGCGTGGTGATGCGCGCGGACGCGCCGCGCGCCGCCCCCGGGGTTCGGGTCACGCCGGGGCTCGGTGTCGGCCCGGTGCGGCTGTGGGGCCCGACCGAGGTGGTCTGGACGGTGGACGAGCCGGACCGGGCCGGGTTCGGCTACGGCACGCTGCCCGGGCACCCGGAGGTCGGTGAGGAGGCGTTCCTGGTGACCCGGGGCGCCGACGGCGTCTGGTTCGAGGTGACCGCGTTCAGCCGCCCGGCCCACTGGTACGTGCGTGCCGGCGGGCCGGTCGTGCTGGGCTTCCAGCGGGCGTACGCGTGGTGGCTGGGGCGGACACTGCGGCGGCTGTGCCGGCGCCGCTGAGCGGTCAGTAACGGGCGAAGGAGCGGATCGGGGCGCGCGGGCCGTACTTCGGTGCCTGGACGCCGGCCGCCTCCAGCAGCACGCACACCCGGCCGCGGTGTCCCCGGAACGGCTCCAGCAGCGCCAGCATCCGGGCGTCGTCGCCGCGCGGCTCCCCGGCGAGCGCCCAGGCCACGGTGTTCGGCACGTGGTAGTCGCCGACGCTCACCGCGTCCGGATCCCCGTACGCGATGCGCACCACCTCGGCGGCGGTCCACGGCCCGATGCCGGGGACGGCGGTGAGCCGCCGGGTGGCCTCCGCCGAGTCGGCGCAGCGTTCCAGCCGGTCCGCGACGGCCGCCGCGCGGCGCAGCGTGTCGGCGCGCCGCTGCTCGACGCCGAACGGGTGGAACACCCAGTACGGCGTGGCCGCCACCGCGGCGGGTTCGGGCGGCAGCAGCAGGGGTTGCAGCGGGCCGGGCGCGGGTTCGCGGAAGTGCCGGACCGTGGCGGCGTACGCCCGGTACGCCTCCTTGCCGGTGACCTTCTGCTCGAAGACGGCCCGCAGCAGCCGGGGGAAGATCTGCCCGGTGGCGGGCATCCGCAGCCCGTGGTGCGTGTGGGCGAGCCGGGCCACCAGCGGGTGCGCGGCGGCGAGCGCGGCGAACCCGGTCAGGTCGTCGCACAGCCCGGCGATCCGGTCGGCCCGCTCGACCACCCGGTCGGCGCCCGGGCCGTACCCCTCGGCCAGCAGGTCGCCCGCTTCCGGGCGCAGCGCCAGCGTGGCCGGGCCGTCCGGGGTGCGGGTGGCCCACCAGAACGTGCCGGCGGCGATCCGCGCGCACGGGTCGTACGGGCTGAACGTGAGCGCCCGCACCGACGGGGCCAGCCGGTAGCCGGCCGGCGGGCGCAGCGTACGGCGGGCGTCGGGCGAGGTCACCAGGCCACTCTGCCACGCGGCCCGGCCGTGACGCCGGGCACGCCCCGCGTGCCGGGAGGCGGGCCGATGCCGGTACGCCCCGCCTCCCGGGTCCGCGACGATGACCGGCCGCGCCCTCCCCGGCGGCGACCGGTCACCGTGTCCTGGTGCGTCAGTACGAGTAGTCCGAGCCGCCGCCGGAGCTGTTCGAGCCGCCCGCGGCGGGCGGCGCGACCGCCTTGGGCGTGCCGGTCGGCAGGCAGGTCAGGTTCTTCTTGCCGTTCGGGTCGACCACGAACCAGGTGCCGCCGACGCCCTGGCCCTTCCACTGGCCGGGCTTCTTGTCGCCGATGTAGCGGTAGACCGGCCAGCCGCCGATGGTGAGCTGCCGGGTGCCGTCCTGGCGGGTGATGGTGCCGACCTTGTCGTCGGAGACGCCGCGCAGCTGCGGGTTGCCGTCGGTGAGCGACGGCGGCCACACCTCGGCGCACTTGTCCACGCAGTTGGACTGCGGCGGGTCGTCGGAGTCCTTGTCGAACCGGTACAGCACCCAGCCGTCCTGGTCGGTGACGACGCGGCCCATCCGGGGCAGCTTCTTGCCGACCAGCTCGTCGGTGATCTTCACGTTGGACGGGGGCGCCTTGTCCGCGACCGGCTTCTCCTCGGGAGCCGCCGACGCCTCCGGTTCGGCCGCCGCGGTGGGTTCGGCCGCGGCGACGGCGACCGGCTCGGCCGCGCCCGAGTTCGCCCCGTTGTAGCCTGCTGGGGCGCAGGCCGTAAGTGCGACCATCGCGCTCGCGACGATGACGGTCGTCCGCTTGTGGTGTGCCACGTGCCCTCCTCGTTCTTGGCAGTTCGCCGAGTAGTACGGGCGCGGCGGTGTCAAGGTTGAACCTGCAAGGGTGGCACATTTCACAGTGGACCGATTGAACCGTTGGGTACCGGCGTGCGTGCGTCAGCACGAGGGGGTCCGCCGGCCGGGCACGACACGACGGCGCCGGGTGGCTCAGCCACCCGGCGCCGTCGGCACACCCGGTCAGATGTCGTCGACCGTCACCAGCGGACTCGCCACGCCGTTCGCGTCGACCGACTGCACCTGGAGCTTGTCGATGTCTCGCACCGGGGTCCACGTGGACGCGCTCAGCTGTAGTGGAAGCTGGTTCTGGTTCGTCCCGTAGCCGCCGACCGGCACCGACCAGCTGGAGATCACCTCGCTGGTGGCGTCCTTGCGGACCACCACCAGCCGGCACGTGCGCGGCCCCGGCAGGCGGCTGAGCTGCACCGCGATCTGCGTGCCGTACTCCTTGCGGGCCAGCCACATCGTGGTCTGCACGCCCGTCCCCGGGTCGGTCGCGTTGTGCTGGTCGCCCTCGATCTCCTGTTCCCCGCCGACACCGGGGGCGTTCGGGTCGCCCGGCTCGCCGCTCGGCGCCGCCGTCGGCGCTCCGGGCGTCGGCACCGCCTGCGGCGGCGCCGGGTCGTCGCCGAGCATCCCGGCCGCCGCCGCGCTCACACCGCCGAACACCACCACGGCCGCCGCCGTCGCCAGCAACTGCCGCACCCGGGTACGGCGGCGATCCCGCCGCACCGCCATCAGCGTCCGGTCCAGCAGCGCCGGATCGGTGTGCGTCTGCTCCAGCGCGGCCATCGCCTCGCCGTCGATGCCGGAGAGCAGCCCCACCACCGGGACCATCGTCTCCAGTTCCGCCGCGCAGGCCCAGCAGGTGGCCAGATGCTCCTCGAAGCGCTCCGCGTCCTGCGGATCCAGGACGCCGAGCGCGTACGCGGCGACGTCCATGTGGTCGGCCCGGCTCATTCGGTCACCCCCCTCTCCTGCAGAGCCGTGCGCAGCGCGCGCAGCGCGTAGTAGACCCGCGACTTGGCGGTACCGAGCGGAAGCCCCAGCTCCTCGGCCGCCTCCGGCACGGTGCGCCCCCGGAAGTACGTCGCCACCAGGATCTCCCGGTGCGACTGGCTCAGCGTACGCAGCGCGTCCGCTACGGTCATCGTGCGCAGCACCCGGTCGGTGCTGTCCGACTCGGCGAACATGGTCAGATCCCGGTCGTACGTCTCGGGCGGGCGGGCCTGCTCGCTGCGGTGCTCGTCGATGGCGATCCGCCGGGCCACGGTGACCAGCCAGGGGCGCAGCGAGCCCTGGCCCTGCACGCCGAGCCGGTGCGCGTTGCGCCAGGCCCGCAGCAGCGTCTCCTGCACGATGTCCTCGGCGCGCTGCCGGTCCCCGCCGGTCAACCGCATCACGAACATCAGCAGCGGGCCGGCGTGCTCGGCGTACAGCAGGCGGATCAGCTGGTCGGAGTGGCTGGCCTCGGCGGAGGTCGCCTGGTGGCGTCCGGGAGCGGGTCGCGGCGGCACCGGGTCATTCTGGCGATCCGTGGACCGGGCGTCGACCCCCCGGCCCGAACGCGAGGCGCGCGAGTGTGGTTGTGCCCGGGCGAACATCCACTCGGGCCGCGCCACCTCGCCGTGCCAGCCGGCCGCCACCGCATGCATGCAGACCTCCGCTGTCCAATGACATCAGCCGGCCCCCCACGGGCATGGCCGCCCGGTGATACGCAGCGATCAGCGGATCGGATCAACGTTTGACGGAAAAAATTCCCGGCGGTGGGGGAGTGGAGTCGACGGCGTCCGCGTCGTGGACCACCGCCGCGCCGCCGGTGAACCGGTCCAGCTCGGCGCCGGCCAGCACCCGGCCGGGGAACCAGTCGCCCGCCGCCCGCCGGGTCAGCTCCGGCACCGGCGGCTCCACCCGGGACGCCACCAGCACCAGGTTGCCATAGCGCCGGCCGCGCAGCACCGCCGCGTCGCCGACCAGGCAGGCCCGGGGCAGCACGGTACGCACGGTCGCGACCTGCGCCCGCGCGTGCCGCAGCGGCGGGCCGTCGGCCACGTTCGCCAGGTAGCTGCCGCCGGGCGCGAGCACGCGGGCCACCTCGGCGGCGTACTCCACCGAGGTCAGATGCGCGGGGGTACGGGCGCCGGCGAACACGTCGGCCACGATCACGTCGTACGCGCCGTCCCGGCTCGACGTCAGCGTCGCCCGCGCGTCGGCCACCCGTACCCTCAGCCGCGGATCGGACGGCCAGGGCAGCTCCCGGCGGACCAGCTCGACGAGCGCGCCGTCCACCTCGGACACCCGCTGGGTCGAACCGGGCCGGGTGGCCTGCACGTAGCGGGGCAGGGTCAGCGCGCCGCCGCCCAGGTGCAGCACCCGCAGCGGCGTCCCGGCCGGCGCCACCAGGTCCAGCGCGGCGGCCAGCCGCCGGACGTACTCGAACTCCAGGTGCGTCGGGTCGGTCAGGTCCACGTGCGACTGCGGCGCGCCGTCCAGCAGCAGCGTCCACGAGCCCGGGCGGTCGGCGTCCGGCACCAGCTCGGCCCGGCCGGTGTCGACGTCGGCCGCCACCCGGTCGGAGTCGCGTCGGCGGCCCATCAGCGCCGCATCCCGCGCGCCGCGGCGGTGAGCACCCGGTGCAGCAGCCGCGCGTCGCCGAGCATCCCGCGCAGCCGGCGTTCCAGCCCGGCGATCGGCACCAGGTTCTGCGGGGCGCGCGGATCCTTGTACGGGGTGGAGGCGAACCGGGGCAGCGTCACCAGCGACAGGTCGGCCAGCGCGACCGCCTCCGGCACGGTCAGGTCGGCCGAGCACTCCACCCGTACGATGCCCGCCCAGGGCGCGCCGGCGCGCACCGGCAGCCGCAGATACCACGACCAGCCGCCCCACGCCGTGCCCAGCCGGAACACCGGGCACCGCTCACCCGGCGCCAGCCCGGTCACCACAGCGGTCAGCCGGGCGTCCAGGTACTGGCTGTGCTGCGTCTTGATGTACCCGAGCGTGCGCGGCAGGTTGCGCCGGCTGCGCAGCGGGCCGTCCACCACCAGCAGGTCACCGTCGGTGCGTACCGCGTCGGAGACGGCCACCTCCAGCGCGGTCAGCGGCGCCTGCACCGCCGCCGGCAGCTTGCTCAGCTCACCGGTGCCGCTCACCCGGTGCACCGGGTAACGGACCGAGCCGGCGACCACGTCCTGCGCCGACGGGCTCGCCGTGAACAGCCCCCGGCCCACCCGGGCACCGGCCATCTCGGCGGCGCCCCGGTCCAGGTCGCAGCGCACCACACCGGCCGCGTACGAGGCGGCGATGCCGGGGAACGAGCCGCCGTCCTCCTCGGCCGTCCAGACGCTGGCGTCGATCCGGCGTACCCCGTCGACGAGCAGCACCACGTCCGGCGTCCGCACGCCCGCGCGAGGGCCGATGGCCCGCCAGTCGGTGGCCGGCAGCTCGACGTCGGCGTCGACCTGGGCGCTGCTCGGCGCGGCCGGCCCGGACCCGCCCGCCGCCTCGAACGACGCGCCGTACGCCGGATCCCAGGCGTCGACGAAGAACGCCGGCGACTGTGACGTCACAGGCCGGTCCGTTCCACGCGGGCCGTCCGCGCGTCCTTGCGGACCTCGAACCGGACCGGGATGCGCTCGGCCAGCGCCGGCACGTGGGTGACCACGCCGACCATCCGGTCGCCCCGGGCGGCCAGGTTCTCCAGCGTCGCCGCGACCGTGTCCAGCGTCGCCGCGTCGAGCGTGCCGAAGCCCTCGTCCAGCACGATCGACTCCAGGCTCGCGGCGGTGGTGGACATGCCGGCGAGCTGCTCGGACAGCGCCAGCGCGAGCGCCAGCGACGCCTGGAACGTCTCCCCGCCGGACAGCGTCCGCACCCCGCGCCGCAGCCCGGCGTCGTGGTGGTCGACCACGAAGAACTCACCCTTGTCGTGCATCAGGTCGTACTGCCCGCCGGACAGCTCCCGCAGGATCCGCGACGCGCCGTCGACGAGCAGGTCCAGCGCCTCGGTGAGCAGCCAGCGTTCGAAGTTGTTGGCCCGCAGGTGCGAGGCGAGCGCCCGCGCCACCCGCGCCTCGTGCTCGTGCCCGGCCCGCTGCTCCCGCAGCCCGGCCGCCTGCTCCCGGCGCTCGTCGAGGCGGCGCAACTCCGCCTCGGCCCGCTCCACCGCCACCGCCACGTCGCGCGGCGCGTCCTGCGGCGCGTCCAGCCCGGCGGCGGTGAACAACGCCGCGATCCCGTCGGCGACCTCGGCCGCGGCCCGCTGCGCCGCCTCCACCGACGCGGCCAGGCCGTCCCGCTCCGCGCGCCGCGCCTGCGCCTGCTCACCGGCCCAGCCGGCCAGCGCCGCCCACGCCGCCGCCACGTCGTCCCGGTCGGCGGCCGGCGGGCCGAACCGGGCCAGCCCGTCGCGTACCGCGTCGAAGTCACGCCAGGCCCGGCGCAGCCGCTCCTGCGCGGCGTCGAGTGCGCCCCGCGCCCGCCGGGCCGCCTCCCGCCCGGCCCGCACCGCGCCGGCCGCCTCCTCCAGCGCGGTCCGCAGCCGGGCGTGCTCGGCCAGCGACTCCCGCAGCCGCTCCGGCGCGGGCGCGCCCGCGAGCTGCTCGTCCAGCTCGGCCAGGCGCGCGCCGAGCTGGTCGTGCTGGGTCCGGGCGCGCAGCAGCACCCGGTCCAGGTCGCGCGCCGCGGTGTCGCGTTCCTGCACCACCCGCTTGGCCGCCTCGCTCGCCGCCCGCGCCGCCTTGCCCGCCTCGATCGCCCGGCTCACCGCCGAGCCCTTCGGCACCGCCGGCACGGAGGTGACAGTCTGCTCGCACACCGGGCACGGCGCGCCGTCGACCAGGTGCGCCCGCAGCGCCACCGCCTGGTCGGCGGCCTTCGCCTCCTCGTGCGCGCGGAACGCCGACTCCAGCTCCACCTCGGCCCGCTGCGCGTCCGCGCGCGCCGCCGCCAGCGCCTCCGCCGCCGCGTCGTACTCGGTCCGCGCCGCGTCCATCGCCGCGCGGACCGTCGCCGCCTCCGCGGTCAGGCGGTCCCGGTCCGCGTACGCCTTCAGGTGCAGCCGCGACGCGCTCTCGTCACCGGCGGCGGCCAGCTCCCCGCGCAGCTTCTCCTCGCGCTCCTCGGCCAGCCCGACCGCGCCCGCCGCCTCGTCGGCGGCGACCCGGGCCTGCGCCACCGCCCGCGCCAGCTCGGCGGTGCCGTCCGGCGGCCGCACCCCGGCCAGCACACCCAGCTCGGCGTCGAGGGCGGCCAGCGCCGCCGCCCGCTCACCGGCCGTCGCCCGGGCCCGCTCCCATTCGGGTACGGCGGCAGCGACCGCTGCGGCCAGTTCCCGCATCGCGTCCACCCGCTCCCGGGCGGCGGTCAGGCTGTCGTCATCGACGTCGGCGAGCCCGCCGAGCATCTTGTCGACCGTCTCCAGCTTCGCCTCGGCCTGCCCGGCCCGCTCGACCGCCTTCTTCTGCACCTCCTCGTAGACGCCCAGCCCGAGCAGGTTCACCAGGATCTGCTGGCGGGTGGCCGGCTTGGCGTGCAGGAAGTCGGCGAACTGCCCCTGCGGCAGCACCACGCAGGAGGTGAACTGCTCGTACGGCAGCCCCACCGCGTCCAGCACCGCCTGTTCCATCTCGGCCGGGGTGCCCGCCACCACCTCGCCCAGATCCTCCGGGCTGAGCCCGGTGTCGAGCTTGGTGACGTCGAACCCCGGCGGCATGAGCTGGAGACCGGCGTTCGCCGTCTTCACGGTGCCCCGGCCGTCGCGGCGCACCACCCGGGTCGCCACGTAGCGGTCCCCGGCGGACTCGAAGACCAGCCGGACCCGCGCCTCGGTCGCCGACGGCGCCAGCGCGTTCGCCAGCCCCCGGGTGCCGCCCCAGCGCGGCACCGTGCCGTAGAGGGCGAAGCAGATCGCGTCGAGCACCGTCGACTTGCCCGAACCGGTCGGCCCGACCAGCGCGAAGAAGTCGGCGTCGGTGAAGTCGACTGTGGTCTCGTCGCGGAACACCGTGAACCCGGCCATGTCCAGCCGCATCGGCCGCATCAGTGCTCCACCTCCTCGAGCAGCTCGTCGAAGAGTTCCCGGACACCCTCGTCGGCGTGCCCACGGCTGTCCAGGTAGTCGCCGAACAACTCACCCGGCGACCGGCCGGCCCGCTGGGCCGTCCGGGTCCCGCTGCCCGGCGCGGGCACCAGCTCCGGGTCGATCCGGATCTCCAGCGCCCGGGGCAGCAGCTCCTGCACCTCCTCGCGCAGCCCGGCCCGGGGCTGCTCCCGGACGTAGACGCGCAGCCAGCCCTCCGGCGGCTCGATCTCGGCGAGCTGCGCGAGCGTGCCGCGTACCGTGCGCAGCGGCACCGCGCCCGGCACCGGCACCTCGCGGACGCGGGCGGCCGTGGTGGCGGTCACCTCCACGATCGTCACGGAGCAGACGTTCTCCTGCTCGCCGAAGTCGACCGCCAGCGGGCTGCCGCTGTAGCGGATCGGGCACGGGCCGATGACCCGCTGCGAGCGGTGCAGGTGACCCAGCGCCACGTAGTGCGCGTTGCCCGGGAAGACAGTGGCCGGTACGGCGTATCCGAGCACCGTGTGCGCGTCCCGCTCGCCGCCGCCGGTGCTCGCCCCGACCACAGTGAGGTGCGCGGTCACCAGGTGCACCCGGTCCGGCTCGGTGAACCCCTCGGCGAGCCGCTCCAGCACCCGGCCCAGGTGGTCGGCGTACGTCTGGTTGGCCTCGGCCGGGGTGAGCGTGTACATCTCCACCGCGCGCACCGCGTACCGCTGGGACAGGAACGGCAGCGCGGCGATGCGCCAGCGCTCCCCGGCGGCGGTCACCCCGTCGACGACGTGCTCGTCCGGGCTCTCCCGGACGCTGCCGCGCAGCGTGATCCCGGCCGCCTCGGCCCACGGGCGCAGCGCGTCCAGCGCCGCGCCGTTGTCGTGGTTGCCGCCGATCGCCACCACGTCGGCCCCGGTCCGCCGCAACGCGGTGAGCGCCCGGGTGACCAGCCGGGTCGCCTCCGGCGTGGGCGCCGCGGTGTCGTACAGGTCACCGGCCACGATGACCAGGTCCGGCCGCTCGCGCTGGGCGATGTCGATGACCTGGGCGAGGACCTGCTTGTGCTCCTCGGCCCGGGACTGCCCCTTGAGGACCTTGCCGACGTGCCAGTCGGAGGTGTGCAGGATCTTCATCTGGGTGCCGCCTAGAACGGGATGTCGTCGTCGGAGGAGCCGGAGCCGACCACCGCGAACGGATCGGCGGCCTGGGTGATCGACCGTAGCGTCTCCGAGGGCGCGCGGCCCGCCTCCGAGACCCGGGTGGCCCACGCCGGGAACGGGAACTCCAGGCAGAGCGGCACCGGGATGTCCGGCTGGTTGACGAACATCGTGCCCGGCTTGGCCAGCAGCGCCCGCTGCCGCTGGGCGGGCGGCAGGAAGCCGTACTCCGGGCGGGACGCCTCGGCCGGGTCGAGCCGGCCCACCACCCGGATCGCCGAGTTGGTGACGATCCGCCGCTCCACCTCGCTGGCGGTCTGCTGCGCGCCGACCAGGATCACGCCCAGCGAGCGGCCCCGCTCGGCGATGTCGAGCAGCACCTCCTTGATCGGCGACGAGCCCTCCCGCGGCGCGTACTTGTTCAGCTCGTCGAGCACGACGAACAGCAGCGGCTTGGCCGTGCCGGCCTTCTCCTTGCGCTCGAACTCGCTCTTGAGCGTCACGCCGACCACGAACCGCTGCGCGCGGTCCGGCAGGTTGTGCAGGTCGACCACAGTCACCTGGGCGCTCTCCGCCGTGTTGATCGAGTGCGGGCGGCGGGTCGCCAGGTCGCCCCGGATCAGCCGGCCCAGGTCCTTCTTGCTGCCGATCAGCCGTCGGGCGAACGCGTTCACGGTGCCCAGCCCGACCGCGCTGCCGGCCCACTCGCTGCGCGTCTCGTCGTCGTTCAACTGCTCGACCACGTGGTCGACCAGATCGGCGTACGAACCGAGCCGCACCCCGTCGATGCTGACACCGCCGTCGGCGGGCTGCGCGTAGCGGGCCAGGTGGGCGGCGACCGAGTGGACCACCATCGTGTACTGCTGGCGCTCGTCGTCGGCGTCGGCGAACACGTACGGCAGGAGCCGGTCGGCGCAGAACTCGGACAACGTCCAGTAGAAGCTGTCCACGCCGGTGAGCCGGCTGCTCACATCGGGCGTGCCGGAGGAGTCGCCGACCCGCGGCGGGGCGTACACCCGCACGTCCGGGAACGCGCCCGCGTCCAGGCCCAGCTTCGCGTACGCCGCCCGGGTCGGATCGTCGAGCCGGCTGTTCGGGTGGTCGAGGAAGAGCAGGTCCTCACCCTTGACGTTGAAGATCAGCGCCTTGGCGTTCACCGCGTCGCCGCCCAGCACCCCGGAGCGGAACACCGAGTAGAGCAGGAACGTGGCGAAGCTCGTCTTCGTGGCGACACCGGAGATGCCGGAGATCGACACGTGCGCGCCCCGGGTGCCGTCGAGGAAGTCGGCGTTGAGGTAGACCGGCACGCCGTCACGGCCCATCCCCATCGGGATCCGCCGCTCCATCCGGTCGAAGTGCAGCGCCCGCGCCCGCGCGTCACCCTCGGCCCGGTGCACCACGGCACCCGGCGTGGGCGGCACGTAGAACTCCGGGTCGACCCGCGTGGTGGTCACCTCGGCCGCCTCCTGCACCTGCGCCGGCAGCGTGCCGTCGGCGATGGCGAAGACGTCGGAGTCGAACTGCGCCCCCTCGTGCCGGGCGCGCACCTGGGTCACCACCCCGGCGATCGTCACCGGCTCGCGGTCGGGCAGGTCGCGGCGGGTCACCACCACGTCGTCGAGTTGCAGGTAGCTGCCCGGCGCGACCGCGGTCCAGAAGGTGAGCGGGGTGGCGTCGGCGGTGCCGAGCACCCGGCCGACACCCTCGCCGGGCCCGTCGAGCTGGTCGTCGGTCATCGGCGGTCTCCGGTCGGCTGGTCGTACCGTTGGCGGTGCACGTCGTGCATCCTGCCCGAGGGATGCGACAGGTTGCCACGCGACGCGGCGGACGCCACGTCGCCCGTGCGCCGAACGGTAGCCACCCGGATCCGCCCGATCACGATGCGTGCGTTTCCTCCACGTTCGCCATCTCTGGTGCCGCGGGCCGTGGGCGGGTCAGGCGGCGGGGGCGGCGCCGGCGGGCGGTGTCTCGGCGGCGTCGCGGGCGTAGCGCAGCATCAGCACCCCGTCGGCGGCGACCAGCACGTGGCGCAGCGGCAGGTGACGCGGGACGCCGGCGTCCCCGGCGGTGATCCGGCCCGGGCCGGCGCCGGCGAGCAGCGGCGCCACGGTCAGGCACAGCTCGTCGACCAGGTCGGCGGCGGTGAGCGCGCCGAACAGGTGCGGGCCGCCCTCGCAGAGCAACTGGTCGAGTCCGCGCCGGCGCAGCTCGGCCAGGCCCGCGGCGAGGTCGACCCGGTCGGTGCCGCAGCGGACCACGTCGGCGACGTCGGTCAGCCCGGGCGGCGGTACGGCGTCGGCGTGGGTGAGCACGACCGGCCGGACCGGGGCGTCGGCGAACGCGGCCTGCGCCGGGTCGAGGTCGAGTGAACTGGAGACGACCACCAGCGTCGGGTACTCGGCCAGCCCCTGCTCGCGACGCCAGGCCCGGCGTTCCGGGCTCAGCCGCACCGCCCGGTAACCCTCGTGCCGCAGCGTGCCGGCGGCCACCACGAGACCGTCGCAGAGCATCCGCAGCAGCCCGAAGACCCGCTTGTCCGGCTCGCCGGAGAGCCCTGCGGAGTAGCCGTCCAGAGTGACCGCGCCGTCGGCGCTGGCGACGAAGTTGACCCGCAGGTGCGGGCGGTCTGCCCGGGCGTAGAGCGCGGTGAGCTGCGGATCGGTCAGCGCACCGGTGACGGGTGCGGGCCAGATCCGTTCGATCGGGGTTCCGACGGTCATTCGCCGGCCGGACCGGTGACCGGAGGGGTGGGTTCGGGGGTACGGTGCTGGCAGTCGCACCACTTCCGGCCAGGACAGTCGTCGTGCCGCCGTTCCCGGCAGGCTCGGCAGATCATGCAGGCAGCCTATGCCCAGGAAGGATGGGACGTCGTGTCGCGTCAGATCTTCCAGCTCATGGTGTCGCTGGCCGGCGTCCGGCCACCGGTGTGGCGGCGGGTGCTGGTGCCCGGCGGCTACACGCTGGACCGGCTGCACCGGGTGATCCAGCACGCGATGGGCTGGCGCGACTGCCACCTGCACTCGTTCGACGTCGACGGCCGGCAGTACGGCGAGCCCGACCCGGACGGTGAGCTGTCGTTGCGCGACGAGCTGGACGTCCGGCTGGACGCGCTCGTGGGCAAGGGCGACCGGTTCCGCTACACCTACGACTTCGGCGACTGGTGGGAGCACGACCTGGTGGTGGAGGACTGCTGCGCCGCCGACCCGGACGAGCGCTACCCGCTGTGCCTGGACGGGGAGCGGGCCTGCCCGCCGGAGGACGTGGGCGGTCCGGCCGGGTACGCGGTCCTGCTGGCCGCGCTCGCCGACCCCGGGCATCCGGAGCACCCGGCCATGCGGGAGTGGGCCGGCCCGGCGTTCGATCCGGCCGTGTTCGACCCGGACCGCGCCACCGTCCTACTGCGCCGCTGCTGCTGAGCAACCGGCCACCGCAGCGCCGAAAGCAACCACCGCGCCGCTGACCGAGCGAGGCCCGCACCGCTGAGCCGGCGGCCCTCGGACCGGGGCCGCGCGCCGACGCGGTAACGAAATGGGAACGCTCCCAATGGTCTATTGACACCCCTGTCACCTCCCGGCAACCTCATGGGAGCGCTCCCGAGAGTGGTGCGGATCTCCCTCCTGCCCGCTCCGGCCCGCGCGAAACGCACCCCCCACCACACAGCAGATATCGCCTCACCACCGAAAGAGGGGTCTCGGATGAGCGTCCCAATCCGTCGTCGGCGCTTCGCGGCCATCGCGCTCGCGTCCGTCGTCGTGCTCGGCACCACCGCCGCCTGCGGCGACGACTCGGACAGCGGCGACAGCGGCAGCGGCGGCGGCCCGATCACCCTGGTCGTCGACGTCTTCGGCGACCAGGGCTTCGGCTACGAAGAGCTGTACAAGCAGTACGAGGCGGAGCACACGAACGTCAAGATCCAGGAGCGGGGCAAGGGCCTCGGCCTCGGTGACTACAACACCCGCCTCACCCAGCAGATCACCGCCGGCTCGGGCGCCGGCGACGTGGTGGCCCTGGAAGAGGGCACGATCGTCCAGTTCTACGCGCAGGCCGACAAGTTCGTGAACCTCGCCGACCACGGCGCGAACGACCTCAAGGGCAACTTCCTGCCGTGGAAGTGGGAGCAGGGCACCACCCCCGACGGCAAGGTGCTGGGCCTCGGCACCGACGTCGGCTCGATGGCGCTGTGCTACCGCAGCGACCTGTTCAAGGCCGCCGGGCTGCCCACCGACCGCGAGCAGGTCGGCGCGCTCTGGCCGACCTGGGACGAGTTCATCGCCACCGGCCAGAAGTTCGCCGCCGCCGACAAGAAGCACAAGTTCGTCGACTCGGCGACCAACTTCTACAACGTGGTGCTGATGCAGGTCGCGGGCCAGGGCACCGGCTACACGTACTACGACAAGAGCAACAAGATGGTCATCGACCAGAACCCGGACGTGAAGACGGCGTACGACCTCACCACCAAGATGATCGCCGCCGGGCTGTCCAACAACCTCCAGTCGTTCTCCAACGAGTGGAACGCCGGCTTCAAGAACGGCACCTTCGCCACCATCGCCTGCCCCGCCTGGATGACCGGTGTCATCAAGGGCCAGGCCGGTGACGCGGCGGCCGGCAAGTGGGACATCGCCAAGGCGCCGGGCGCCGGTGGCAACTGGGGCGGCTCCTTCCTCGGCGTGCCGAAGTCGAGCAAGCACCAGAAGGAGGCCGCGGAGCTGGCCAAGTTCCTGACCAGCGCCAAGGGCCAGATCGGCGCGTACAAGGCGGTCGGCAACCTGCCCTCGAACCCGCAGGCGCTCACCGACCCGGCCGTGGCCGACTCGACCAACGACTACTTCAGCAAGGCCCCGGTCGGCAAGATCTTCGCCGCCGGCGCCACCGAGCTGAAGCCGGTCTACCTCGGCCCGAAGAACAACGCGGTCCGCACCGCGGTGGAGAACAGCCTGCGCGCCGTGGAGCAGGGCAAGTCGGCCGGCGAGCAGTGGCAGACGGCCCTCAAGAACGGTGCGGCCGCCGGTAAGTGACCGGTTGAGCCGCCCGCGGGTGGCGTCGGCAGCCCGGCTGCCGGCGCCACCCGCGGTGCCCGCAGAGTCCGGCGTCGCCCGTGTGGCGGGTGACGCCGGCTGAGGAGAAGGACTCCCCATGAGCCTCGACCTGCACGCCGCGGCGCCGCCCGATCCCGGCCCGCCGCGCGCCGCCCGTCACTCGCGCCGCCGTGCCGCCTCGCTGACGCGCCTGGACCTGAAGTACTCGCCGTACCTGTACGTCCTGCCGTTCTTCGTGATCTTCGCCGTGTTCGGCGTGTACCCGATCGCGTACACGGTCTGGATCGCGCTGACCGACCGGTCGCCGCTGAACTCGACGATCTCCTTCGTCGGGATGGACAACTTCGTCGAGCTGATCACCCAGGACCCGCAGTTCTGGAACGCGGTGGTCAACACGTTCGGCATGTTCCTGCTCTCCACAGTGCCCCAGCTGCTGCTGGCGCTGATGCTCGCCAACGCGCTGAACCGGAAGCTGCGCGCGCAGACGTTCTTCCGGATGGCCATCGCGATGCCGATCATCACCTCGACCGCCGTGGTCGCGCTGATCTTCTCGATGATCTACGCCAAGGACTTCGGCCTGGTCAACTGGCTGCTCGACAGCGTCGGCCTGGACCCGATCGACTGGCGGGCGAACCGCTTCGCGTCCTGGTTCGCCATCTCGACCATGGTCGACTGGCGCTGGGTCGGCTACAACGCGCTGATCTACCTGGCCGCCATGCAGTCGATCAGCAAGGACATGTACGAGGCCGCGGCGCTGGACGGCGCCTCCCGGCGGCGCCAGTTCTGGTCCATCACGGTCCCGCAGCTGCGCCCCACGATCATCTTCACGCTGATCATCTCCACCATCGGCGGCCTCCAGCTGTTCACCGAGCCCTTGCTGTTCACCAGCGGCTCGGGCGGCCTCTCCGGTGGTTCGGAGGGTCAGTTCCAGACCATCACGATGTACCTGCTCGACGTGATGAACCAGCGCTTCCGGTGGGGCTACGCCGGAGCGGTCGCGCTCGTGCTCTTCGTGCTCATCGCGTTGATGTCGGCGATCAACTACCTGCTCGCCCGCCGCATCAGCTCCGACAAGTGAGGTGACGAGATGACGACCACCGCCGTCCGCCCGCCCACCCGGCAGAGCCCGCCGGTGAAGACCACCCACCAGGCCGAGCGGCTCTGGAAGGCCAGTCCGCTCACCATGATCGGTCTGATCTTCGGCGTGCTGCTGTCCCTTTTCCCGTTCTACTGGATGATCGTGATCGCCAGCCGGACGAACGACGCGGCCAACTCGTGGCCGCCGCCGTTCCTGCCCGGCGGCAAGCTCGGCGAGAACATCGAGCGGGTGCTCGCCAACAGCGACGCCAACATCGTCAAGGGCCTGATGAACTCGTTCCTGGTCTCCGGGACGATCACCGTCGCGACGGTGTTCTTCGGCTCGCTGGCCGGCTTCGCGTTCGCCAAGCTCCGCTTCCGGGGCAAGAACGCGCTGCTGCTGATCATCCTCACCTCGATGATGGTGCCGATCCAGCTGGGCGTGCTGCCGCTGTACATCCTGATGGCCAAGCTCGACTGGCTGAACACCATGCCGTCGGTGACCGTTCCGTTCCTGATCGGCGGCTTCGGCATCTTCATGATGCGCCAGTACGCCGAGCAGGCGGTACCGAACGAGTTGATCGAGGCCGCCCGGGTGGACGGCTGCTCCACCTGGCGGGTGTACTGGCACGTGGTGGCACCCGCGCTGCGTCCGGCCGCCGCGGTGCTGGGCCTGCTGACCTTCATGGAGCAGTGGAACCAGTTCTTCTGGCCGTTCGTGGTGCTGGCGGACCCGTCCAACCCGACCGTCCAGATCTCGCTGCGCAGCCTCAACACCGCCTACTTCGCCGACAACTCGCAGATCTTCGCCGGTACGTTGATCGCGACCCTGCCCCTGTTCATCGTGTTCGTTCTGTTCGGCCGCCAGATCATCGGCGGCATCATGGAAGGCGCCGTCAAGTCGTGAGCAACCCAGCAAGCCCGCCCGCCGTCGGCGTCCTCGACGCCGGTCCGGCCCTCACCTTCCCGCCCGACTTCCTCTGGGGCGCGGCCACCGCCGCGTACCAGATCGAGGGCGCGGCGACGGAGGGCGGCCGTGCCCCGTCGATCTGGGACACCTTCAGCCACACCGAGGGCCGGACGGTGGCCGGGCACACCGGCGACGTGGCGTGCGACCACTACCACCGGATGCCGGACGACGTGCGGCTGATGGCCGACCTGGGCCTGCGGTCGTACCGCTTCTCGGTGAGCTGGCCGCGGGTGCAGCCGGGCGGTAGCGGCGGGATCAACCAGGAGGGCATGGACTTCTACCGCCGGTTGATCGACGAGCTGCTCGGCCACGGCATCGAGCCCTGGCTGACGCTCTACCACTGGGACCTGCCGCAGCCGCTGGAGGACGCGGGCGGCTGGCCGGCGCGCGACACCGCCGGCCGCTTCGCCGAGTACGCCCACCTGGTCGCGGAGGCGCTCGGTGACCGGGTGAAGTACTTCACCACGCTGAACGAGCCGTGGTGCTCGGCGTTCCTCGGCTACGGCTCCGGCGTGCACGCGCCGGGCCGCTCCGACGGCGCGGACGCGGTCCGGGCCGGGCACCACCTGATGCTCGGGCACGGCCTGGCCGTGCAGGCGGTCCGCGCGGTCCGCCCAGAGGCGCAGCTCGGCATCACCGTCAACCTGTACCCGGTGACCCCGGCGAGCGGATCGGCGGCGGACGCCGACGCGGCCCGCCGGATCGACGCGCTGGCGAACCGGTTCTTCCTCGACCCGGTGCTGCGCGGCGCGTACCCGGCGGATCTCGTCGCGGACCTGCGTCAGGTCACCGACATGGGGCACGTGCGCGACGGTGACCTGGCGACCATCTCCACGCCGCTGGACATGGTCGGGGTCAACTACTACAGCCGGCACGTGGTCGCCGCGCCGGTCGAGGGCGCGGAGCCGGAGCCCTACTGGCGGGCGCAGTCCTGCTGGCCGGGCAGCGAGGACGTCCGGTTCGTCACCCGGGGTGTCCCGGTGACTGACATGAACTGGGAGATCGACGCCCCGGGCCTGGTGGAGACGCTGGAGCGGGTCCACCGGGAGTACACCGACCTGCCGCTCTACGTCACCGAGAACGGCTCGGCGTTCGTCGACGAACTCGTCGACGGCCGGGTGGACGACCCTGACCGGCTGGCCTACTTCGCCGCGCACCTGCGCGCGGCGCACGCCGCGATCGAGGCCGGCGTGCCGCTCAAGGGCTACTTCGCCTGGTCGCTGATGGACAACTTCGAGTGGGCCTGGGGCTACACGAAGCGGTTCGGCATGGTCTATGTCGACTACGACAGCCAGGCCCGGATCGCGAAGTCCAGCGCCAGGTGGTACGCCGACGTGATCCGACGCAACGGACTGCCCGCACAATAAGCTGGGCCAGCCAGTAACGGGCGGCCCGGCGCCGACGCCTCAATCGGTGCCGGGTCCGCCCGACCGTCGGAGGAGCAACAGACGATGACAACGCAGCGCACCCGCTCGCTCGGGCGTCCGACCCTCGACGCGGTCGCGGCCCGCGCCGGCGTCGGGCGCGGCACGGTCTCCCGCGTGGTCAACGGCTCGCCGCAGGTCAGCCCGGAGGCCCGGGCCGCCGTCCAGCAGGCCATCGCCGAGCTGGGGTACGTGCCGAACCGCGCCGCCCGTGCGCTGGTCACCCAGCGGACCGACTCGGTGGCCCTGGTCGTCTCCGAGTCGGGGGAGCGGGTCTTCACCGAGCCGTTCTTCGCGGCCATCGTCCGGGGTGTCAGCTCCGGGCTGGTGGAGACGCCCATGCAGCTCTGGCTGGCCATGGTGCAGTCGCCGATCGAGCGGGAACGGGTCGAGCACCACCTGACCAACCAGCACGTGGACGGCGTACTCCTGCTCTCGCTGCACGACGCCGACCCGCTGCCCACGCTGCTGGAGGAGCGCGGGCTGCCGACTGTGCTCGGCGGCCGGCCGGCCCGGATGCTGCACCCGAACGCGCAGCCGGCCTGGTTCGTCGACATGGACAACGTGGGCGGCGCGCGCCAGGCGGTGGAGCACCTGTTCCGCCAGGGCCGCCGGCGGGTGGCGACCATCGCCGGCCCGCAGGACATGGGCGCCGGCCTGGCCCGGCTCTCCGGCTACCAGGAGGCCGTGCGCGCGTCCGGCGTCCGCGTCGACCCGGGCCTGATCGCGTACGGGGACTTCAGCGAGGGCAGCGGCACCGCCGCCATGCGCCGGCTGCTCGACGTCTGCCCGGAGCTGGACGCGGTGTTCGTCGCCTCCGACCTGATGGCGTTCGGCGCGCTGCGCGCGTTGCGCGAGGCCGGCCGCCGGGTGCCCGAGGACGTGGCGGTGATCGGCTTCGACGACGCGCCGATCGCGCGTCAGGCCGAGCCGCCGCTGACCACGGTGTTCCAGCCGGTGGAGGAGATGGGCCGGCAGATGGCCCGGCTGCTGGTCTCCCGCATCCGCGGCGAGGAGGTCCCCTCGCCGCACGTGCTGCTGGACACCGAACTCGTCCACCGGGCCTCCGCCTGACCCACCCCGGGCGGGGCGCCGGTCAGGAGTGGCGGCGCAGCTCCCGGCGGGCCAGCGAGGCGCGGTGGACCTCGTCCGGGCCGTCGGCCAGGCGCAGCGTGCGGGCCTGCGCCCACAGCTCGGCCAGCGGGGTGTCCTGGCTGACCCCGGCCCCGCCGTACGCCTGGATGGCCTTGTCGATCACCCATTCGGCCATCAGCGGGGTAGCGATCTTGATGGCCTGGATCTCGGTGTGCGCGCCCTTGTTGCCGACGGTGTCCATCAGCCACGCGGTCTTGAGCACCAGCAGGCGGGCCTGCTCGATCCGGACCCGCGACTCGGCGATCCACTCGCGTACCACGCCCTGCTCGGCGAGCGGGCGGCCGAACGCGACCCGGTCGAGCACGCGCCGGCAGAGCAGCTCCAAGGCCCGCTCGGCCATGCCGACCAGGCGCATGCAGTGGTGGATCCGGCCGGGGCCGAGCCGGGCCTGGGCGATGGCGAACCCGCTGCCCTCCTCGCCGACGAGGTTGTCCACCGGCACCCGTACGTCTGAAAAGTCGATCTCGGCGTGCCCGCCGTGCGGGGCGTCGCTGTAGCCGAAGACCCGCATCCCGCGGCGTACCGTCACGCCGGGGGTGTCCCGGGGGACCAGGATCATGCTCTGCTGGCGGTGCCGGTCGGCGTCCGGGTCGGTCTTGCCCATCACGATGAAGATCTCGCAGCGCGGGTCCATCGCCCCGGACGACCACCACTTACGGCCGTTGATCACGTAGCGGTCGCCGTCGCGGACGATCCGGGTGGCGATGTTCGTCGCGTCCGAGGACGCCACCTCCGGCTCGGTCATGCAGAACGCCGACCGGATCTCACCGGCGAGCAGCGGCATGAGCCACTGCTTGCGCTGCGCCTCGGAGCCGAACTCGGCCAGCAACTCCATGTTGCCGGTGTCCGGCGCGGCGCAGTTGAGCGCCTCCGGCGCCAGGTGCGGGCTGCGGCCGGTCAGCTCGGCCAGCGGCGCGTACTGGAGGTTCGTCAGGCCGGCGCCGTAGCGGGCGTCGGGCAGGAACAGGTTCCACAGGCCGCGCTCCCGCGCCTGCGCCTTCAGCTCCTCCATCACCGGCGGGCGGGCCCACGGGTCACCGGCGGCGAGCACCTGCTCGTGGTGCACCGGCTCGGCCGGGTACACGCACTCGGTGAGGAACGCCTCCAGCCGCTGCCGCAGCTCGACCGTCCGGTCGTCGTACGCGAACTCCATCTAGCTCTCCCTCACCGCGCGCAGCCCGTGTGCCACGAGCGGCGCCACCATGTCGCCGATCCGGTCGAAACCCTCGCCCAGCGTCTGCCCGAGCGTGTGCCGGTAGTGGATGCCCTCGCAGATCACCGCGAGCTTGAAACAGCCGAGCGCCACGTGCCAGTGCAGCGGGCCGACGTCGACGTCGCTGCGCCCGGCGTACCGCTCGATCAGCTCGGCGCCGGTGGGGAAGCCGGCGCGCGGGCCGATGCCGTCGGCCACCGGGTTGCCCTCGCCGTGGTCGCTGTCGCCGAGCACGTCCCAGTACGTCAGCAGCAGCCCGAGGTCGGCCAGCGGGTCGCCGAGCGTGGCCATCTCCCAGTCGAGCACCGCTCGTACCGCCACCGGGTCGACGGTGGCGAGCAGGTTGTCGAGCCGGTAGTCGCCGTGCACGATGCGGCCCGCGTTCGCGCCCTCGGGCACGCTGGCGGCCAGCGCGTCGCGCAGCTCGTCGATGCCGGGCAGCGGCCGGCTGCGGGACCGGTCGAGCTGGCCGCCCCAGCGGCGCACCTGCCGGGCCAGGTAGCCCTCCGGGCGGCCGAAGTCGGCCAGCCCCACCTCGGCCGGCTCGACCCGGTGCAGCGTGGCGAGCGTGTCCATCATCGCCATGGCGAGGTCGCGCCGCTGCGCGGCGGTGAGCGCGTCGGTCTGCTCCCGCCGCCGGTAGACCTCGCCGTCGACCTTCGCCATCAGGTAGAACGGCGCGCCGATCACGCTCTCGTCGGCGCAGAGCAGCAGCGCCTCCGGCACCGGTACGCCGGTCGGGGCGAGCGCCGAGATCACCCGGTGCTCGCGGGCCATGTCGTGCGCGGTGGCCAGCACGTGCCCGAGCGGTGGCCGGCGCAGCACCACCTCGCGGTCACCGGCGCGCAGCAGGTAGGTGAGGTTGGACTTGCCGCCGGCGATCAGCCGCGCCGACAGCGGCCCGCTCAGGTCCGGCCGGTGGACGGCCAGGTGGGTGGCGAGCCGGTCGAGGTCGAGCCCGCGCGGGGCCGGACCGGTCGAGGGCGCGGCGACATCGGCGGCCGGATCGGTCATCCGATTAGTTGATGGCAGCTCAGCTTTGTTGTCAAGGTCGGGTTTTCCCGGCGGGACATGCCCTTGCAACAGGGGCGAAATGGTCAACCGGCAGGCTGGGCCCCAGCCTGCCGGCCGCTCGGCCGGCCCGCCGAGCGGAGGGGATCAGACATGCTGCTGAGAGTTCGGGTGACCCTGCCGGACCGTCCGGGCACGCTCGGCCAGGTGGCCCGGACACTCGGCGTCTCCGGCGCGGACATCGTGCAGGTGGTGGTGCTGGAACGGCTCGGCGGCCGGGCGGTGGACGACTTCACTGTGGTCTGGCCGGGTGCGGCGCGGGTGGAGCGGATGCTCGCCGGGCTGGCCGCGATCCCCGGCGTCCGGGTGGACGGCGTGTGGCGGGCGATCGGCGCGCCCACCACCACCGGCCAGGACGCCGAACTGCTCGCCCAGGTGGCGGCGAACCCGGTCGACGGGGTGGCCACGCTCGTCGACGCGGTGCCCGGGCTGCTCGCCGCGGACTGGGCGGTGGCCGCCGTCGTACCGCTGGACTGGGCCTCGCGCAGCGGCGAGGCGGGTGTCGCCGCGATCGGGCACGCGAGCTGGCGGGCGCCGTCGCCGCCGCGTCTGCCGGAGGTGACCCCGCTGCGGGCACGCTCGATGACCAGCCCGGACGGGCACCACTACGCGGTGGCGCCGTTCGGCCGGGCCGGGCTGGTGCTCGTGGTCGCCCGCGACCACAGCGAGCCGCTCGCCGCCGCCGGGTTCCACTCCACCGAGGTCGATCGGCTCGCCCAGCTCGTCCGCGCCAGCGCGGTGATCCTCGGCGACCGGCTGGACCTGGTCGGCGCGCCGTCAGTGACCACCGTCACCTGACCGGACGGCCCGCGTCACCCCGGGGCAACGGGCCCGCAACAGGCGGGCGGCATGGTCGGTGCCGAGGAAGGGAGACAACCATGGCGCTGTGGCGGATCCGAGCCACCGTGGACGACCGGCCGGGCTACCTGTCGGTGCTCACGGCGAGCCTCGCGTTGCGCGGGGTCAACATCCTCAGCGTGCAGGTGCACACCACCGAGGCCGGCGCGGTCGACGACTTCCTGGTCGACGCGCCCGAGCAGGTGACCGAGGCGGAGCTGCGGGCCGCCGTGGAGCGGGGCCGGGGCCGGGACTGCTGGGTCGCGCGCAGCGGGGCTCGTGGGCTGGCCGACGAGCCGACCCGGCTGCTCGGGCTCGCCGGGCGGCTGGTCCGCGACCCGGAGGCGACCGGCGAGGTGCTGCGTACGCTGCTCGGCGCCGACACGGTGACCTGGCGTCCCGCGTCCGCCACCGCGCCGGGCGGGGTGGGCGGCACCACGATGGTGCTCGCCGACCCGGCCGGCGGCGCGCACGAACTGCACCGCCGGGAGCCGAGTTTCACCCCGGCCGAGTACGCCCGCGCGCAGGCCCTGGTCGAGCTGGCCGCGACGCTGGCCCGGCGGGACGCCGACCGGATCACGCTGGTGCTGCCGGACGGCGGCGAGGTGTCGGTGCGGGCCGCGACCGCCGAGGACGTCCCCGGCGTACGCGATCTGCACGCCGCCTGCTCGGCGCGCAGCCGGCAGCGGCGCTACCTGAGCGGGGCGGCGGACCCGTCGCCGGCCCGGCTGCGCCGGCTGCTGGAGCCGGCCCGGGGCGTGACCCTGCTCGCCACGGCGGGCTCCGGCGGGGCGGCGGAGCCGGTCGTGGCGATGGCGAACCTGCTCGGTGAGGGCGACGAGGCCGAGGCGGCGCTGCTGGTCCGCGACGACTGGCAGCGGCGGGGCCTCGGTTCGGCGCTGCTGCGCCGCCTGGTCGGGCACGCCGACCGGGCCGGGTACGCCGCCGTGCTGCTGCACGTGCAGTCCGAGAACACGCCGATGCTGCGTACGCTGCGCCGGCTGGACCGGCCGGTGGCGATGGAACGCGACGGCGGCGTGCTGACCGCGACGCTGCCGCTGGCTCCACGGCCGGTGGTCGAGCCGGCCGCGCGGGCCGAGGTGACGGTGCCCGCGCAGCGGTCGAGTTGAGCTGACGGCCGACCGGCCGGACCCCGGAGGTGCGCCGCAACGGCGCGGCACACCCGAGGGGGTACGGCCCGGCGGCCGGAACCGGCGCGGTCACGCGCCACAGGGGCCGACCTCCGATACGGAGGACGGTGACACGGCGGGGCTCCCGATGCGGGGGCCCCGCCCGTCTGTGCGGATCAGGTGGCCGGGTAGCTGCTGTAGTCGGGGAAGTTGCCGTAGAGCCGGCCGTCACCGCCCACCGTGACCGCCTGCACGAGCAGGTCGCCGCCGACGAACGCGCCCTTCCAGGACGCGCCCCGGCCGCCGAACGGCTCGTCCCGGTCGCCCCGGGAGCGCGGCTTGTTGATGCCCACCTTGAACGCCTGGAGGTCCACCGCCAGCTTGCCGGCCAGCTCCTCGTCGTCGCAGGCGAGCGACGCGACGAGCGCGCCGTTGGAGGCGTTCATCTGGGCCAGCAGCTCGTCGGTGGTGTCCACCACGACGATGGTGTCCACCGGGCCGAACGGCTCGGCGT
Organism: Micromonospora sp. BL1; assembly: GCF_003667485.1. Taxonomy (NCBI): domain Bacteria; kingdom Bacillati; phylum Actinomycetota; class Actinomycetes; order Micromonosporales; family Micromonosporaceae; genus Micromonospora; species Micromonospora sp. BL1. The sequence goes on along the minus strand of NZ_RCVK01000130.1, from coordinate 18,589 downwards.
GCATGAGGCGGGACCGGCCGGGCGGGGCCAGCAGCACGGCCGGGGCGACGTACGCGGAGGTGTCCTGCCCGTCCAGGAACGGCGCGCCGTCCAGCTTGCCGCGGTGCAGCGGCACGGCGCCGCCGCGTACCGCCTCGTCGACCTTGCGTCGCAGCTCGTCGGCCTTGGCGGCGCTGATCAGCGGCCCGAAGTCCAGCTCGGGCAGCGGGTCGCCGGCCGACCAGTCGGCACCGACGGCGAGCGGGTGGCCGAACCGGATCGAGCGGACGACCGGCAGGTACATGTCGAGGAACTCGTCGACCAGGTCGCGCTGGACCACGAACCGGGGGTACGCGGTGCAGCGCTGCTTGCCGTACTCGAAGCCCTTGCGCAGGTGCGCGGCGAGCGAGTCCCACTGGGAGAAGTTCCAGATGCCCCAGGCGTTCAGGCCCTCCTGCTCGATGAAGTGCCGCTTGTCGCAGTCGAGCAGCGCGGCGGCGACCTTGCCGCCGTTGGAGCGCCCGCCGACGAACGCCACCGCGCCGATCTCCGGCGCGCGGACGAGCACCTCGGACAGTTCCTCGCCACTGCCGGACAGCAGCGTGGCGGGCAGTCCGGCGCGGCGCATCAGCGCGTGCGCGACGGTGAGGCAGACCGCCCCGCCCTGCGACGGCGTCTTGGCGATGACCGCGTTGCCGGCCAGCAACTGCACCAGCTCGGCGTGCACCAGCACGCTCATCGGGTAGTTCCAGGAGGCGATGTTGCTGACCGGGCCGGGCAGCGGCTCCCGGCCGTCGGCGAGCATCCGCTCGATCTCCTGCACGTACCAGCGCACGCCGTCCAGCGCGCGGTCCACGTCGGCGCAGGCCAGTCGCCACGGCTTGCCGATCTCCCAGACCAGCAGCAGGGCGAGCAGGTCGCGGTGCGCGGTGAGCGCGTCCAGCGCGTCGGTGACCCGGGCGACGCGCTCGGCCAGCGGGGTCTGCGCCCACTCCCGGTGCGCCGTGGCGGCGTGGGCGACGGCGGCGCGGGCCGTGTCGGCGTCGAGCCGGGCCAGGTGTACGAGCACGGTGTTGTCCACCGGGGTGCGCACGGCGGTGGGCGTGCCGAGCGCGCGCCAGCCGCCCTGGACGAGGTTGTGCAGGGTGGTGGTGCCGTCGGGGCCGGTGCCGAACGCCTCGGGCATGGCGGTCACCGCCCGGGCGAGCGTGTCGGACCAGGAGGTGCCCTCGGCGAGTCGTAGAGCCATCGCGATCTCCTCAGTGTCGTCCGGGGAGCGGCGGCGTCGATGGCACCGCAGGTGAGGCGTACTGTCCCGCGGGGCCGAGCGGCCGGGCAACCGTACGTTCGTATGCCAGGACGGCCGGGCCGCCGGCGGCGCTCTCGCGGGCGTGTCCGCCACCGAGCCGATGTCGCTGAGCTGGGACTTAACGCTCTCAATATTGAGAAGCATCGATTATGTGATCCAGCTCCCGATGGTTACCCGTGAGTACGCCCGGGTGCTGCGGATCAGCGTGGTCTTCCCCTGTGATGAACGGCGCATTACATTGTCGGTTGTCCATGGGAGCGCTCCCGAACCTCCCGCGGACACCCACCACCACCGCCCACGCGGCAGCCGGAGCCCTGCGAACCCGTCCCCGCTCCGGCTGCCGCCCGGCGCCAGCCACAGGAGCTCGCCATGCCCCGTCCGATTCCGCCGCCGGGAGGCCGGTCCCGGCTCCGCCGGCTGTTCGCCGCCGGCGCCGCGCTGGCCGTCGGCCTGGCCACGGCCGTAGCCGCCCCGCCACCCGCGTCCGCCTCCGCCGCGCAGGCCGCGCCCGCGTTCAACTACGCCGAGGCGTTGCAGAAGTCGCTGTTCTTCTACGAGGCGCAGCAGTCGGGCCGCAAGCCCTCCTGGAACCGGGTGTCCTGGCGCGGCGACTCCGCGCTCACCGACGGCGCCGACGTCGGCGTCGACCTCACCGGCGGCTGGTACGACGCCGGCGACCACGTGAAGTTCGGCTTCCCGATGGCGTTCAGCGCCACCATGCTGGCCTGGGGCGCGGTCGAGTACCGCGACGGGTACGCCGCCTCCGGCCAGCTCACCCACCTGCTCAACAACCTGCGTTTCGTCAACGACTACTTCGTCAAGGCGCACCCCGCCCCGAACGTCCTCTACGGACAGGTCGGCAAGGGCGACGACGACCACAAGTGGTGGGGCCCGGCCGAGGTGATGCCGATGGCGCGGCCCGCGTACCGGATCGACGCGAGCTGCGGCGGCGCGGACCTGGCGGGGGAGACGGCGGCCGCGATGGCCGCCTCGTCCATGGTGTTCCGGTCCACCGACGCGGCCTACGCGGACAAGCTGCTCGGCCACGCCAAGCAGCTCTACACGTTCGCCGACACGGTGCGGAAGAACTACCACGAGTGCATCACCGACGCGACGAGCTTCTACAAGTCGTGGAGCGGCTACCAGGACGAGCTGGTGTGGGGCGCGATCTGGCTGTACCGGGCCACCGGCGACGCCACCTACCTGGCCAAGGCGGAGAGCGAGTACGACAAGCTCGGCACCGAGCCGCAGTCCACCACCCGCTCCTACAAGTGGACCATCGCCTGGGACAACAAGCAGTTCGGCGCGTACGTGCTGCTGGCGAACCTGACCGGCAAGCAGAAGTACGTCGACGACGCCAACCGGTGGCTGGACTACTGGACGGTGGGCGTCAACGGGCAGCGGGTGCCGTACTCGCCCGGCGGGATGGCCGTGCTCGACTCCTGGGGCGCGCTGCGGTACGCCTCCAACACCGCGTTCGCCGCGCTGGTCTACAGCGACAGGACCACCGACACCACGCGCAAGGCGCGCTACCACGACTTCGCCGTCCGGCAGATCAACTACGCGCTGGGCGACAACCCGCGCAACGCCAGCTACCAGATCGGCTTCGGCGCCAACTCGCCGCGCAACCCGCACCACCGCACCGCGCACGGCTCCTGGTGGGACAGCCAGACCGTGCCCACCGAGACCCGGCACGTGCTCTACGGCGCGCTGGTCGGCGGCCCGTCCTCGGCCAACGACGCGTACACCGACAGCCGGTCGGACTACGTGATGAACGAGGTGGCCACCGACTACAACGCCGGCTTCACCTCGGCGCTGGCCCGGCTGACGAACGAGTACGGCGGCAGCCCGCTCGCCGGCTTCCCGGTCGCCGAGACGCCCGACCTGGACGAGCTGACTGTGGAGACCACAGTGATGCAGGCCGAGCCGCGCGCCACCGGGCTCAAGGCGATCGTCTACAACAAGTCGGCGTTCCCGGCCCGGGCGCTGACCACCGGTAAGTTCCGGTACTTCTTCCGGCCCGACGGCGCCGGCCCGGTGACAGTCACGCCCGGCTACACCCAGGGCTGCCCGTCCCCGTCGGCGGCGAAGCAGTTCTCCGGCGACATCTGGTACGTCGAGGTCGACTGCACCGGCCACACCATCGCGCCCGCCGGCCAGTCGCAGCACCGGATGGAGGTCCAGTTCAAGATCGGGGTGCCGGAGGGCGGCACCTGGGATCCGACGAACGACCCGTCGTACCAGGCCACGGCCGGGCCGAACCGTAAGGTGCCGCTCTACTCCGCCGGCGTACGCGTCTGGGGCGAGGAGCCCGGACCGGCCACGCCGGACACGACGGCGCCCTCGGTGCCCGGCACGCCCGTCGCGTCCGCCGTCACGTCGAGCGGGCTCACGCTGACCTGGGCCGCGTCCACCGACACCGGCGGCAGCGGCCTGGCCGGGTACGAGATCACCCAGTCGCAGACCGGCAGCGACGCGCTGGTGCTGCGGACCGCCACCACCAACACGCTCGCGGTGACCGGGCTGCTGCCGGAGCGGACGTACCAGTTCACCGTGCGGGCGCTCGACGGCGCCGGCAACCGCTCGGCGTCGTCGGCTGCCGTCAGCGTCACCACGCCGGCCGGCCCGGCGCCGGACACCACCCCGCCGACCGCACCCGGTACGCCCACCGCCTCGGCGGTCGGCCCGACCGGCCTGACGTTGACCTGGGGCCCGTCCACCGACGCCGTCGGGGTCACCGGGTACCGCGTCTACCGGGGCGGGAACGTCCTGGTCGGCACCGCCACCGGCACCACGCTGGCGGTGACCGGGCTGACCGCCTCCACCACGTACACCTTCACTGTGGTGGCGGTGGACGCGGCCGGCAACGTCTCGCCGGCCTCGCCCGGCGTCACAGTGACCACCGCGGCCCCGCCCACGGGCGGCGCCTGCGCGGTGACGTGGACGGCGAACACCTGGGACACCGGGTTCACCGCGAACGTCACTGTCGCCAACACCGGCACCACGGCGATCAACGGCTGGACGCTCGCGTTCACGTTCGGCAACAGCGGGCAGAAGGTCGGGCAGGCCTGGTCGGCGAACGTGACCCAGACCGGCACCGCGGTGACCGCGTCGAACCTGTCCTACAACGGCACGCTGGCGCCGGGGGCGTCGACGAGCTTCGGCTTCAACGGCACCCACACCGGCGCCAACCCGAGGCCCGCCGCCTTCACCCTGAACGGCTCCGCCTGCACCGTCTCCTGACCGTCGAGGCGGCGTGGCGTGGCCGGTGCCGCACCGGGCGACCGGCCACGCCACGCCTCGCGGCCAGAACCTTTCCGAAACGTTTCCGAAACACCATTGTCCCCGTCGATGCGCGATGGAAGCATCGACGGAGCTAGATAACCAACCGAGACGTCCAGTCGTCTTCGCCCCGGCGGCCTGGGTGTTGGCCAGTGAGGAGGCCAAGATGGCCATGAGCCCATCCGTTCATCGTGGCGGGAGCCGGCGACGGCGATCACCCGCCGTCCGAGCGCTGCTCGCCGGCGCGGTCAGCGCCGTGACGGTGGCCGCCGTCGCGGTGATGATGCCGTCGGCAAACGCCGCCGCGAGCACGCTGGGCGCGGCCGCCGCGCAGTCGGGCCGGTACTTCGGCACGGCGATCGCGGCGGGCCGGCTCGGCGACTCGACGTACAGCACCATCGCCGGGCGCGAGTTCAACATGATCACCGCCGAGAACGAGATGAAGCCGGACGCGACGCAGCCCCAGCGGGGCCAGTTCAACTTCAACTCCGGTGACCAGATCTACAACTGGGCGACCCAGCGCGGCTTGAAGGTCCGCGGGCACACCCTGGCGTGGCACGCGCAGCAGCCGGGCTGGATGCAGAGCCTGAACGGCAGCAACCTTCGTCAGGCCATGATCGACCACATCAACGGCGTGATGGCCCACTACCGGGGCAAGCTCGCCGCGTGGGACGTGGTCAACGAGGCGTTCAACGAGGACGGCAGCCGCCGTAGCTCCAACCTCCAGGGCACCGGCAACGACTGGATCGAGGTCGCGTTCCGCACCGCGCGGGCCGCCGATCCGTCGACCAAGCTCTGCTACAACGACTACAACATCGAGAACTGGTCGTACGGCAAGACGCAGGGCGTCTACAACATGATCCGGGACTTCAAGTCCCGCGGCGTCCCGATCGACTGCGTGGGCCTGCAGACCCACTTCACCGGCGGCAGCTCGCTGCCCGGCAACTTCCAGACCACGCTGCAGAACTTCGCCGCCCTCGGCGTCGACGTGGCGCTGACCGAGGCGGACGTCACCAACGCCTCGACCAGCCAGTACGCCGGGCTGACCCAGGCGTGCCTGAACGTCCCGCGCTGCATCGGCATCACCGTCTGGGGCGTCCGCGACAGCGACTCGTGGCGCTCAGGCGAGAACCCGCTGCTCTTCGACGGCGGCGGCAACAAGAAGGCCGCGTACAACTCGGTCCTCAACGCGCTCAACGCCGCCGCCCCGACCTCGGGGCCGACCACGACCCCGACCACGGGACCGCCGCCGAGCGGCGGCGCCGGCCGGATCGTCGGCGTGCAGTCGGGCCGGTGCATCGACGTGCCGAACGCCACCCAGACCAACGGCACCCGCGTCCAGCTCTACGACTGCAACGGCCAGTCCAACCAGCAGTGGACGTACACCTCGAACAAGCAGCTGATGGTCTACGGCAGCAAGTGCCTCGACGCGAACGGCGCGGCCACCGCCAACGGCACCGGAATCATCATCTGGGACTGCAACGGCCAGTCGAACCAGCAGTGGAACATCAACTCCAACGGCACCATCAGCGGCGTGCAGTCCGGCCGCTGCCTGGACGTCTGGGGCACCGGCAACGGCCAGCAGGTCCAGTTGTACGACTGCCACGGACAGACCAACCAGCAATGGCGGACCGACTTCGGTGGCACCACGCCCCCGACCACGCCGCCGCCGACCACGACGCCCCCGCCGGGCGGCTGCTCGCTCCCGTCGACCTACCGGTGGTCGTCGACCGGCGCGCTGGCCAACCCGCAGAACGGCTGGGTCTCGCTCAAGGACTTCACCAACGTGGTCTACAACGGCAAGCACCTGGTCTACGGGTCGTACGTCAACAGCAGCGGCCAGTACAGCTCGATGAACTTCAGCACGTTCACGAACTGGTCCGACATGGCCTCGGCCGGCCAGAACGGAATGAGCCAGGGCACCGTGGCGCCCACCCTGCTGTACTTCGCGCCGAAGAACATCTGGGTGCTGGCGTACCAGTGGGGACCGACCTCGTTCAGCTACAAGACGTCGAGCGACCCGACGAACGCCAACGGCTGGTCCTCGGCGCAGACGCTGTCCACCGCCACCCTGCCCGACGCGCCGTACGGCGTGATCGACCAGACGCTCATCGGCGACGACCAGAACATGTACCTGTTCTTCGCCGGGGACAACGGCAAGATCTACCGGTCGAGCATGCCGCTCGGGAACTTCCCGGGCAGCTTCGGTTCGAGCTACACGACGATCATGACCGACTCGACGAACAACCTGTTCGAGGGCGTCGAGGTCTACAAGGTGGCGGGTCAGAACCAGTACCTCATGATCGTCGAGGCGATCGGGAGCCAGGGACGCTACTTCCGGTCGTTCACGTCCAGCAGCCTGAACGGCTCGTGGACCCCGCAGGCCGCCACCGAGAGCAACCCGTTCGCCGGCAAGGCCAACAGCGGCGCGACGTGGACCAACGACATCAGCCACGGTGACCTGGTCCGCACCAACCCCGACCAGACCAAGACCGTCGACGCCTGCAACCTGCAGTTCCTGTACCAGGGCAAGAACCCCAGTGCGGGAGGCGACTACAACCTGCTGCCGTGGCGGCCGGGTGTGCTGACCCTCCAGCGCTGACCGTCACACCGTTCGAGGAGAGCGTGCCCGGCACCCGCGCGGTGCCGGGCACGCCCGTTCCGGTGGGCCGGACCGGCCGGCGGGCGGACGGCGGTGACCCGGGGCAAGCTGGATCGGTGGAGCGCATGCTGCTGACCGTCGGCCACGGGGCCGCCCACCGCGACCAGCTCGGGGACCTGCTGGCCGGCGCGGAGGTCGCCCTGGTCGTGGACGTGCGCCGCTACCCGGCCAGCCGGACCAACCCCGACGTCCGCCGCGAGGCCCTCGAACGCTGGCTGCCCGAACGGGGCATCGACTACCGCTGGGAGCCGCGCCTCGGCGGCCGCCGGCACGTCCGCGCCGGCGAGCCGGAACCGGACACCTGGTGGACGGTCGCGGCCTTCCGGGCGTACGCCGCGTACACCCGCACGCCCGACTTCGACGCCGCACTGGACGAGGTGCTGGCCGACGCCGCGCGGCGGACCACGGCGGTGATGTGCAGCGAGAGCGTCTGGTGGCGCTGCCACCGGCGGCTGATCGCCGACGTCGCCGTGCTCGGCCGCGGCGTGCCGGTGTCGCACCTCATGCCGGACGGGCGGCTCAGCCCGCACCGGCCCGCCGAGGGCGCCCGCCGCCTGCCCGACGGGCACCTGCTCTGGGAAGGCTGACTCAGCCGGCCAGGTCCTCGGCGAGCAGATCCATCAGCAGCGCGTCGTGCCAGCGTCCGTCCGCGCCGCGCTCGTAGCGGCGCATGATGCCCACCGGGCGGAACCCCACCTTCGCGTACGCCCGGATCGCCGCCGTGTTCGCCGCCGCCGGGTCGATGGTGAACCGGTGGTGGCCGTACTCGTCGATCAGGTGCCGGACCAGCGTGCGGATCGCGTCGCCGCCCAGCCCCGAGCCGCGTACCGCCGGGTCGAGGAACACGTCCAGGCTGGCGTGGCGGTAGTCCGGGTCGGTCTCGGCGTACCACTGGATCGCGCCGACCAGCCGGCCGTCGTGCTCGACCGCGTAGGTCGTCACCGCGTCGTCGGCGAGGTCGGCCCGCACCGACGCGGCCAGGTCGTCGCCGCCGCGCCACCAGCGGCGCACCTCGGGGGTGGCCCGGATCGCGGCCAGGGCGGGCACGTCGGCGTCGGTCACCGGCCGCAGCGTCACCGCCCGCCCCCGCAGCACGCCTCAGCCCCGCCGCTCGCCGTGCTCGACGCAGATCGCCGACCAGCCCGTCGGTACGACCTGCACCTTCATCCGCCGCCGACAGGACGCGCACCAGCGCGGCGGCTCCCACGCCCGGGCCGCCTCACACGCCGGGTGCGGCCCGGCCGCCACCGACTCGCCGCACCTGTCGCACCAGAGCACGGCGGGGGCCGTGGTGGCGGGGGAGGATTCGGTCACCGCTGCCTCACAGGGTCGCCGAGAGCGCCTTCACCGGCATCTTCAGGTCTTCCAGCAGCTTCAGATCGGCCGTCGCCGGCCGGCCCAGCGTGGTCAGGTAGTTGCCGACGATCACCGCGTTGATGCCGCCGAGCAGACCGTCGCGGGTGCCCAGGTCACCGAGGGTGAGTTCGCGGCCGCCCGCGTACCGCAGGATGGTGCGCGGCATGGCCAGCCGGAACGCGGCGATGGCGCGCAGCGCGTCCTTGCCCTCCACCACCGGGCGGTCGCCGAGCGGCGTGCCGGGGCGCGGGTTGAGGAAGTTCAGCGGCACCTCGTGCGGGTCCAGCTCGGCGAGCTGGGCGGCGAACTCGGCGCGCTGCTCGACCGTCTCGCCGAGCCCGAGGATGCCGCCGCAGCAGACCTCCATGCCGGACTCGCGGACCATCCGCAGCGTCTCCCAGCGCTCCTCCCACGAGTGCGTGGTGACCACGTTCGGGAAGTAGGAGCGGCAGGTCTCCAGGTTGTGGTTGTAGCGGTGCACGCCCATCTCGACCAGCTCGTCGACCTGCTCCTGGGTGAGCATGCCGAGCGAGGCCGCGACCTGGATGTCGACCTCGGCGCGGATGGCGGCGACGCCCTCGCGCATCTGCTTCATCAGCCGGGCGTCCGGGCCGCGCACGGCGGCCACGATGCAGAACTCGGTCGCCCCGGTCGCGGCGGTCTGCTTCGCGGCCTCGACCAGCGCCGGGATGTCCAGCCAGACCGAACGGACCGGGGAGGTGAACAGGCCGGACTGCGAGCAGAAGTGGCAGTCCTCCGGGCAGCCGCCGGTCTTCAGCGAGATGATGCCCTCGACCTCGACCTCCGGGCCGCACCAGCGCATCCGGACCTCGTGGGCGAGCTGGAGCGCGGCGGGCAGGTGCTCGTCGGGAAGGTTCAGCACCGCGAGGACGCCGGCCTCGTCGAGGCCGACGCCGTTGCCCAGCACCCGCTCCCGGGCCTGGTCGAGGATCTCTGGCATGGCTCGTAACCTAACAGGCCACCGTGAGCCCGGGAAACCGCCGCCGCCGGCCCTCCGGCGAGCCGGGACCGCGCCACGCCGGGGCCCTCCGCGCGGGTGGTAACTTCGCCCCGCGGAAGCGCCCGGCGGGGCGGGGAGTCGGCGGGAGGGGACGGCACGGTGGCGGACTGGCTGGCGGCCCTGGACCGCCGCGCCGAGCTGCGGGCCCGGGCGGGGCTGACCCGCACGCTGCGCCCCCGGGCCGCCGACGACGCCGTGGTCGACCTGGCCGGCAACGACTACCTCGGCCTGGCCACCCACCCGGAGGTCACGGCCGCCGCCGCGACGGCCCTGTCCGAGTACGGGCTGGGCGCCACCGGGTCGCGTCTGGTGCGCGGGTCCACCGACGCCCACCACGCGCTGGAGGACGACCTGGCCGGCTGGCTCGGCGTCGACCGTGCGCTCGTCTTCTCCTCCGGCTACCTGGCCAACCTCGCCGCCGTCCGAGGGCTGACGCAGCCGCGTACGCTGCTCGTCTCCGACGCCCACAACCACGCCTCGCTGATCGACGGCTGCCGCATCTCCGGCGCCGAGACGCTCGTGACGCCGCACGCCGACGTGGCAGCGGTGGCCGCGGCGCTCGCCGCCGCGCCGGGCCGCCCGGCGGTGGTGGTGACCGAGTCGGTCTTCTCCGTCGACGGCGACCTGGCCCCGCTCGCGGAGCTGCACGCGGTGGCCCGCCGGCACGGCGCGCTGCTGCTCGTCGACGACGCGCACGCGCTCGGCGTCACCGGCCCGGCCGGCGCCGGCGGGGTGGCCGCCGCCGGGCTGGCCGGCGCGCCCGACGTGGTGGTCACCGCGACGCTGTCCAAGGCGCTCGGCGGGGCCGGCGGCGTGGTCGCCGGGCCAGCCGAGTTCGTCCGGCACCTGGTGGAGACCGGCCGCACGTTCATCTTCGACACCGCGCCGCCGCCCGCCGTGGTGGCCGGGGTCAGCGCCGCGGTGCGCCTGGCCCGCACCGGTGACGCGCTGCGCGCCGAGCTGGCCGACCGGGTCGCCACGGCGGTGCGCCGGCTCGGCGGGGCCGGGCTGTCCGTGTCCGCCCCGGACGGCGCCGTGATCTCGGTGACCGCGCCCGGCCCGCAGGAGGCGACCGCCTGGGCCGCCGCCTGCCGTGACCGGGGCGTGGCGGTCGGCTGCTTCCGTCCCCCGTCCACGCCGGACAGCCGCTCCCGGCTGCGGCTCACCGTCAGCGCCGGGGTGGACCGGGCCGACTTCGACCGGGCCCTGGACGTCATCGTGGAGTGTGCGCCATGAGCTTCGGCGACGCCTGGACCGGGCCGGTGCTGGTGACCGGCACGGACACCGAGGTCGGCAAGACGGTGGTGACCGCCGCCGTCGCCGCCGCCGCGCAGGCGGCCGGCCTGCGGGTCGCCGTGGTCAAGCCCGGCCAGACGGGTACGGCGACAGGCGAGCCCGGCGACGTCGACTCGGTGACCCGGCTGGCCGCCCCGCTGACCGGCCGGACGCTGGCGAGCTACCCCGATCCGCTGGCCCCGCTGGCCGCGGCCCGGGTGGCGGAGCTGCCGCCGCTGGAGCTGTACAACGCGGTCGACGCCGTCCGCGAGGAGGCGGACAAGCACGACCTGGTGCTCGTCGAGGGCGCGGGCGGGCTGCTCGTACCGATGGGGTTGCGCCCGTCCGGCGAGCCGTGGACGGTGGCCGACCTGGCGGTGTCGCTCGGCGCACCCGCGGTGGTGGTGGCGCGGGCCGGGCTCGGCACGCTCAACCACACCGCGCTGACGCTGGAGGCGCTGGAGCGGCGGGCCGTCCCGGCCGGAGTGGTGATCGGCGCCTGGCCGGCCGAACCGGAGCTGGTGCACTGGCTCAACCTGTCCGAGCTGGTGCCGAACCTGCTCGGCGCGGTGCCGGCCGGCGCGGGCGGGATGGACCCGGGCGTGTTCCGCCGGTCCGCGTCCGGCTGGCTCACCCCCGCCCTGTACGGCGTGCTGGACGACTGGCGGGCCTGGGCCGAGGAGACCTGACTTTCGTCGGTGCCCGGCCCGGCCGGGCGTGGGTAGCGTGACCGCCGTGGAACCCCGCGAACGACAGCGCCGGGCCGGTGACCTGCTGCTCTGGGCCGTGCTGGCGGCGCCTGTCGCGTACGGCCGGCTCACCCCGCCGCAGATCGGCGAGCTGCCGCCGCTGGCCGCCGCGCTGGCGCTGCTCGGCACGGCGGTGTGGATCGGCCGCCGGTGGCCGCTGGTCGCGGTGCTCGCGGTGGTGGCCGGCTCGCTCGTCGACGGCAACGTGGTGTTCGCCATCCCGGTCTTCGGCTACCTGGCCGGGCGGCGCAGCGACCGGGCCGCACCGGCCGCCGCCGTCTTCGCCGCCATCGCGGTCACCGGCTCGGTGCTCAACCTCGGGCTGCTCGGCACCGAGCCGTCCACCTGGTTCCTGCTCGCCTCGGTGCTGCTGTTCGCCGGGGTGTTCCCCTGGCTGCTGGGCCGGCTGCGGCGGCAGCACCGCGCGCTCGCCGACGCCGGGCTGCGGCACGCGCAGGCCGAGCGCCGGGCCGAGGTCGAGCGGGTACGCCTGCGCGAGCGGGCCCGCATCGCCCAGGACATGCACGACTCGCTCGGCCACGACCTGAGCCTCATCGCGCTGCGGGCGGGCGCGCTGGAACTGGCACCGGACCTGTCCCCGGCGCACCGGGCGGCGGCCGGTGAGCTGCGGGCCAGCGTCGCCGCCGCCACCGAACGGCTGCACGACGTGATCGGCGTGCTGCGCGAGGAACGCACGTTGCGGCCGCCGGGGGAGACGGTCGCCGACGTGGTCGACGGCGCCCGCGACGCCGGGATGACGGTCGACCTGCGCGCCGACGGGGCGGACCTGCCGCCGCTGCCCGCGCACGCGGTGCACCGGGTGGTCCGGGAGGCGCTCACCAACGCCGCCCGCTACGCCCCCGGCGCCCCCGTCACAGTCGCTGTGGGACGCGATGCCGGCGCGGTGACTGTCGCGGTGGTGAACGCGCCGCCGCCGGCCGGTCCGCTGCCCGGGCCGCCGTCGCACGGCTCCGGGTTGCTGGCGCTGCGCGAGCGGGTACGCCTCGCCGGCGGCACCCTGGACGCCGGTCCCCGCGACGGCGGCTGGGCGGTCACCGCCCGCGTCCCGCTGACCGGCCCGGCCGACGCCGAGGCTGCCTCGCCGGTCACCGGCGGCCTCACGGACGCGCTCGGTGTCTCCGGACGCGCCGGTGTCGACACCGGTCCGGCCGGCGATTCCGGGACGACCATCCCGCGATCCGGTGGTCTCGGCGACGGCCGCGCGGACGCGGATCCGCCCGGCGTGTCCGGAAGCGTGGCTGCCGGCGTACCCCGGCGGGGTGAGCCCGGGGACGCGGCCCGGCGGCTGCGGGAGGCCCGGCGGCGGGTGCGGCGCAGCCTGCTCGTCGCGATCGGCGCGCCCGCCGGGCTCGCACTGGTGCTGGCGCTCGTCTACTACCCGCTCGCCACGGCCGGCGCGGTGCTCGACCGGGCCGGCTACGAACGGCTGCGGCTGGGTGAGCCGCGTGACGCGCTCGGGCTGCCCCGGCGGCAGGCCGACCCGCCCGCGACCGGCGCGGTGCCGGGCTGCGAGTTCTACACCGACGGCAACTTCCCGTTCGCCCAGGCGACCTGGCGGCTCTGCTTCGCCGACGGCCGGCTGGTCAGCAAGGAGCAGATCGCACCATGAGCGACGACCTCGACCGCCCGCTGCGGGTGGTGCTCGCCGACGACGAGGCGCTGGTCCGGGCCGGGGTCCGGGCGATCCTGGCGGCCGACCCCGGCATCGAGGTGGTCGGTGAGGCGGGCGACGGCCTCGCGGCGGTGGAACTGGTCCGCGCGTACCGGCCCCGGGTGGCGCTGCTGGACATCCGGATGCCCCGCTGCGACGGGCTCAGCGCCGCCGCGCAGATCCGCCGGCTGGTGCCGGAGACGGCGGCGGTCATGCTCACCACGTTCGGCGACGACGACCTGATCGCCCGCGCGCTCGGTCACGGCGCCGCCGGGTTCCTGCTCAAGTCCGGTGACCCGCGCGAACTGCTGGCCGGGGTGCGGGCGGTGGCCGACGGCGGGGCGTACCTGTCGCCGCGGGTGGCCCGCCGGGTGATCGAGCTGAGCGGCGGCCGGATGGCCCGCGGCCCGTACGCGCGGGACCGGCTGGCCGGGCTGACCGACCGGGAACGCGACGTGCTGGCGCTGGTCGGGGCGGGACTGTCGAACGCCGAGATCGCCCGTCGGCTGCACCTGGTCGAGGGCACCGTGAAGAGCTATCTGACCAGCATCTTCACCCGGCTGGACGTGCGCAACCGGGTGCAGGCGGCGATCCTCGCGTACGAGGCGGGGCTGGTTCCGCCCGCCGGCTGACCAGCCCCGCCCCGCTCAGGCGTCGCGTCGTGCCAGCGCCCACCGGCCCAGCGCCAGCGCGACGGCGGTCCAGGCGGCGAGCACCAGCAGCCCCGCCGCCGCCGGGTACGGCTCGGTGTCCCCGGCCAGGAAGTGGTTGCCGGCCACGCCGGGGAACGCGTCGGCGATCAGGGTCAGCACCGTGATGTCCGGCTCCTGCAACGACAGCGGCACGATCATCAGCAGCGCGAACAGCACGGTCAGCGTCAGTACCGCGCCGCGCAGCGCCGCCGCCAGGCCGAGCGCCAGCACACCGACGAGCGCCAGGTACGCCGCGGCGGCCACCACGTCGGCCACCGTCCCGCCCAGCGGGGCGTGGCCCCACTCGCCCAGCACCGGCCGCGCCGTCACCGCGCCGACAGTGCCGAGCAGCAGCCCGAGGCCGAACGTCACCGCGCCCACCACGATCGCCTTGGCCGCCAGCACCCGCCCCCGTGACGGGGTGCACCGCAGCGTGGTGCGGATCGTGCCGGTGGTGAACTCGCTGGTGATCGCGAACAGGCCGAGCGCCAGCACCACGTACTGGGTCAGCTCCAGCGACCCGGCCACGATCTCGCCGACGTCCACCACGCCCGGGTTGTTGGCCGGGTCGTCGTCGGTGTTGGCGTTCTGCGCGTAGATGGCGAGCTGGGCGCTGGTGGCCGCCATGGTCAGCACCGCCGCGAGCAGCGTCCACCAGGTGGAGCGGACCGACCAGAGTTTCGTCCACTCGGCGGCCACCGCCCCGGCGAGCGGACGTCCGGCGGGGGCGGGCCGGGCGGTCCGCCGGGCCGGGTCGAGCGTGTCCAGCGTGGTCATCGGGTGCCACCTCGGGTCGGGCCGGCGGCGTACTCCACGCTGTCGGCGGTCAGCTCCAGGAACGCCTCCTCCAGGGAGGGGGCGACGGGGGTCAGCTCGTGCAGGCGTACCCCCATCTCGTGCGCCAGGTCGCCGACGCGGCCGGCGGTGCTGCCGGCGACGGACATCCCACCCTCGTCGGTGGTGACAGTCGCGCCCTCGGCGGCGAGCCGGTCGCCGAGCGCGGCGAGCGCGGCCGGCTCGGGGCCGCGTACCCGGACCGACGCGGTGGGCCGGGCGGCGATCAGCTCGGCCAGCGGCGCGTCGGCCACCAGCCGGCCGCGCCCCAGCACCACCACCCGGTCGGCGGTCTGCTGCATCTCGCTCATCAGGTGGCTGGAGACGAGGACGGTGCGTCCCTCGTCGGCGAGGCGGCGGGTGAAGCCCCGGATCCACCGCACGCCGTCCGGGTCGAGTCCGTTGACCGGCTCGTCGAGCAGCAGCACCGGCGGGTCGCCGAGCAGCGCGCCGGCGATGCCGAGCCGCTGGCCCATGCCCAGCGACAGCGCCCGGCCCGGCTTGCCGGCCGCGCGGGCGTCCAGGCCGACCAGGTCGAGCACCTCGGTCACCCGCCGGGCCGGTACGCCGTTGCTGCGCGCCATCGCCCGCAGGTGCGCCACGCCGGAGCGGGCCGGGTGCACGCCGGTGGCGTCGAGGAGCGCGCCGACCTCGTGCAGCGGGTGCCGCAGCGTGCGGTAGTCCCGGCCGTCGACCAGTGCCTGCCCGGCGGTGGGCCGGTCCAGGCCGAGCACCATCCGCATGGTGGTGGACTTGCCCGCGCCGTTCGGGCCGAGGAACCCGGTGACCTGCCCGGGGCGGATCTCGACGGTCAGGTCGTCGACGGCTGTCACGTCGCCGAACCGTTTCGTCAACGCACGAAGTGTGATCATGCGGCGACGCTATGGGCCGGCGGGGGTGCGGCACCGCCGTCGAACGGCAGCGGCCCGCACTGACTTTCGTCAGGTGCGACGGACCACGAACGCGTCCGGCATCCGGAAGGTGAGGTTGTCCGGGCACCACGGTGGACGCACCACAGTCACGCCGTCGAGCAGCGCGGTGGCCTCGGCGACCACCACGGCGGCCTCCATCCGGGCCAGCTGCGCGCCGACGCAGCGGTGCGGCCCGGCGCCGAACGCCAGGTGCCGCCGCGAACCGGGCTGGCCGGGGCGGAACTCGCCCGGCGCGCCGACCACTGCCGGGTCGCGCCCGGCGCGGGCCAGCCACGCCACCACGCTGGTGCCCGCCGGTACGGGGACCTCGCCGAGCGTGGTGTCGACGGCTGCCACCCGCCGCCAGGTGACGATCGGCGGCTCCAGCCGCAGCCCCTCCTCGACCACGTCGTCCACGTCGATCTCCCCGGCGCGCAGCCCGGCCCGTACCGCCGGTTCGCCGGACAGCCGGTGCAGCAGCAGGGTGAGGAACTGCGAGGTGGTCTCCTGGCCGGCGACCAGCAGGAAGAACAGCGCCCCGACCACCACGTCGGGGGAGTGCCCGGCCTCGCGCAGCCGCGCGGCGAGCCCGCCCCCGGTGGCGGCGAACTCCCGCAGCACGGTGTGGAACCGGCCCACCTCGGCGGCCAGCGCGAGCTGCCGGTCGGCGTCCAGCGGCGCCCAGAACAGCTCCAGCGCGGCGCGGGCGAAGTCCTTCACCGCGCCGACCGGGGCGTCCGGCAGCTCGACCAGCCGGGCCAGCACCAACAGCGGCAGGTCGGCGGCGAGCCCGGCGTACAGGTCGACCGGGCGGCCCGCGTCCAGCTCCGCCGCCAGCCCGGCCACCCGCTCCCGGACCAGCCCGGTCAGCCACCGGCGCTGGGCGTCCACGCGGTGCGGGTGCAGCGCGGCGGCGACGATGCCCCGGATCTCCGGGTGGTCGGCGCCGCCGTTGTTCGCCAGTGTCGGCGGCAGCCGGAACCGGTGCCCGGCGAGCACCCGCAGCGCGGCCACCGGGATCGGGGTGACCGCGTCGAGCGCGTTGTCCGGCCGGAACGTCACCGGATCGGTGAGCACCCTGCGGACGAGCGCGTGCCGGGTCACCACCAGGTGCGGCACGCCGACGTGGTCGACCACCGTGGCCGCGTCGGGCCACTGTCCGTCGACGGACTCCCCCCAGCCCCGGAACAGCACGCGGTAACGCTAGCGGCGGGCGCCGGGCGGGTTCGGGTCCAGCTCCCAGACGGTGGTGTGCTTCACCCGTACGCTCTCCAGCGCCTCGGACACCGGCACGTCGTACGCGGCCAGTTCGTGGAAGCGCTCGCGGGGCAGGAACGCCCGGCCCGGGTCGCCCACCAGCACCCGGGCGCCCGCGCGGGCGGCCCGGAGCAGGAACCGCAGCATCCGGCGGGCCATCGCCTCGCTGTAGAAGACGTCCCCGGCCAGCACCACCTCGGCGTCGCCGGCGTCGGAGTCGAGGATGTCGCCGAGTTCGGCGTCGACGCGTACCCCGTTGGCCTCGGCGTTGAGCGCGACGGCGGCCACGGCGCGCTCGTCCACCTCGACCGCCCGGACGGCGGCGGCCCCGGCGCGGGCGGCGGCGACGGCGACCAGGCCGGAGCCGGAGGCCAGGTCGAGCACGCGGCGGCCGGCGACCACCTCGGGGTGGTCGGTGACGTAGCGGGCCAGGCCCTGCCCGCCGGCCCAGGCGAACGCCCAGAACGGCGGCGGCTGGGCGCTGCGGAACTCGCCCTCGGTCAGCTCCCACAGGCCGATCGGCTCGTCGGCCTGGTGCAGCAGCACCTCGGGGACGAACGCCACCGGGGCGAGACGGGCGTGCAGCCGGACGAACGCGGCGGACAGCTCGGACACCGGAGAATTGTGGCCCACCCCGGTTCCCCACCCGCATCCCGGGCGTGTCGCGGTGCCGTCGTGACCGGTTCACCACGCTCGGTGAAACAGGCCCCGTGTTGTGGCGTTGGATGCGAACACGCCCGTCTACCGGCGTGCCCGGCGCGCTCCTAGCGTTGCCTGTGGACACGACCGAGGGTGAGGAGGCGTGGTGAGCGGCTGGCGGCACGCGCTGCGGATCGGACTGGTGCTGACCTTCGTGGCCGGGACCGGATACGGCGGAGCCGTGCCGGCGCGGGCGGCGGCGGCCTTCTCCACCGAGTTGAGTGGCCTGCCGGACGAGTTCACCGCCGGGGACCGGGTGGAGACGCTGTCCGCCGTGGTGTCCCGCTCCGACGGGGGCGGCTGTGTCAAGGTGCGCTGGTCGATGCTGGTGCGGGTGCAGGGCCTGCGGCTGGACCAGCTCAAGGTGGACCGGGTGGAGGACAGCGGCTCGTTCCCGTTGGAGATCCGCACCGAGGGAGATACCGCCCGGCTCACCGACCGGCAGCTCGACCCGGGTGTGCTGTGTCCCGGCCGTACCGTGACCGCCCGCTACCGGGTCGCGTTCGCCGAGGACGTCGGGCGCGGGCGGGTGAGCTTCGCCGCCGAGGCGTACGACCCGCAGTTGCGGCTGCTGGCCCGGCGGACCGCCTCCCGTGAGGTGGTGGGGGAGGAGGTGGCTTCGCCGACTCCCTCGCCGAGCAGCGCGGAGCCCACACCGAGCGACGAGCCGTCTTCCGAGGCGCCCGACGAGGAGCCCACCGACGAGCCGACCGACGCCGCGGTGGTGGAGCCTCCCGCGCCCGGTGGCGTGGCCGGGCGGCCGGTGGCGGACAGCGGCGGCTTCGGCCTGGTGCAGGCCGCGTTCCTGCTCGGCGGGTTGCTGCTGTTCCTGGGCGCCGGTCTGCTGCTGCGGATGCGCCGCCTGCTGCGCCCCGCCCCGCAGGCTGACCC
>NZ_RCVK01000018.1:0-434 GCF_003667485.1 Micromonospora sp. BL1 | reverse complement strand
TTCTAGCTATATCTGGATAAACAGGTGTGGTTGCATCAATAATAAGTTTTGTATGCATTCCAGCTGGTTCTGATGAAGGATCCAAAGGCATGCCTGGCGCATTTTCAATAAGAGTTACATCCTTATCTGGTATTACTTTTACCGTAAGTGCCCACATAACCTGTGGAAGATTAAATGGATCTACAGTTTCATCAACTACAATAATTATTTTAGAATATGGCATTCCATGTGGAGTTGATAAAAGCCTCATTGCTACCGCTTTTCCATAACCTCCAAATCTACATTTAGTAGAAATTATAACGCCAATTCCATGAGTATACATAGCATTAACTGCTACTACTTCAGGGAAATCTCTTTTCAATTGCCTATAAAGAGGTAAACTTGTATTTAATCCAACTAAATAATCAACTTCTGTCCATGGCATTCCTATATAC
>NZ_RCVK01000124.1:0-435 GCF_003667485.1 Micromonospora sp. BL1 | reverse complement strand
GTCATGAGGTGCTCACCAGGAGGGCCGTGTTGGCGCCGCCGAAGGCGGCGTTGAGGGTCAGCGCGTGTCCGGTGCGCGCGGGGCGGGGTGCGTCACGGATGACGTCCAGCGGGCACTGCGGGTCGGCGCCGAGCCACCCGGCGGTGACCGGCAGCTTGCCGTGCCGCAGGGCCAGCACGGTGACCAGCAGTTCCAGCAGCCCGGACGCCTCCAGCGCGTGCCCGTGCACCGACTTGGTGGAGCTGACCGGCAGCCGCCCGGCGTCCGCACCGAAGACGCGGGCCAGCGCCGCCGCCTCGGAGGCGTCGCTGAACGGGGTACCGGTGGCGTTGGCGTTGACGTAGCCGACCGCGTCCGGTGGCAGCCCGCCCCGGCGCAGCGCCGCCTCGACCGCCCGGGCCAGCCCCATACCCTCCGGGTGCGGCTGGCACGGGT
>NZ_RCVK01000270.1:0-439 GCF_003667485.1 Micromonospora sp. BL1 | reverse complement strand
TCTATCCGCCAGGGAGAGACGCCGGGTCTGCAGTACAATTTCATTGATCATGCTGATTTTGAACAGAAGATCAAAGAGGGCTTCTTTGTGGAGTGGGCGAAGGTTCACACCAATTTCTATGGAACCTCATATTCGTCCCTGGAAACAGCCTGGAATCAGGGTAAAACCGCCATTATGGACATCGACATCCAGGGTGTGGCGACCTTTAAGTCCAAGTTCCCGGACGCTAAAACCGTCTTTATCCATCCCCCGAGTATTGACGAGCTGCGTCGTCGCATTGAAAAGCGCGATGGCAAGGTCCCTGCGGACATTGAAGTTCGTATGGCCAATGCCGAAAAGGAGATCCGTGAGGCCTCCAAGTTCGATTATCAGGTCGTCAACGACGTGTTTGAGAAATCCTATGGGGAATTTAAGAAAATCGTTGAAGATTTGCTAGCTT
>NZ_RCVK01000379.1:0-440 GCF_003667485.1 Micromonospora sp. BL1 | reverse complement strand
CAGCTGTAAAGCAGGGCGACAAACACGGAACCGACCAGGTTGCCGAGCCAGGTTTGCGTCAGGATAGCCCACATTTGACCGTGGCTGATGGTGCCTGCTTTGACGCCCAGCGTCAGGAACATGGTGTGGCCGGTAAACAGTTCGGAACCGGCGATGATGACGAGCGTTAAGGCGATACCGAAGGTGGCTCCCATCACCAGAGGACGTACGGACGGGTCGAGCAGATTGCCGAGGGTGAAAATACGAATGATGCCGAGACCGACATAAGCCCCGGCCATTGCCGAACTGACCCAGAAGCCGAGCGGATTATTCGCCGACAGGCGTGCGATGCGCGCAGCGTTAGCCGCACACTTATTGATAGTGTCTGTAAACATTTGATTATCCTTTTCTCACTTCATCCTTTGCAATGCCTCTTTGTTTGCTGCCCTCGCTAACCCCAG
>NZ_RCVK01000020.1:0-444 GCF_003667485.1 Micromonospora sp. BL1 | reverse complement strand
CTGTACCGCATTGGGGACAATGTGATGCCGCCCCAGCAGGCTATCCACCTGCGTTAACACCTGTTCAGCCAGTTCGTTAATTCGCTCACCAGCATCGTGTTTTACTGCTCCGTTATCCACGCGTCTCACCCCGTTAATGGCAATGAGATAAAACTAGCGGTAAGGGTTAACAGTTTGTAGCGAGTTATTTTCCACCTCGAAGTGGAAACGCGAGTGGGCTAGGTGATCTGCGCCACAGAAAAGGCGGCATTAATGAATTATCGCCGGGAAAGTGTGAGATCTATCGCGGCATAAAGAGGAAATGGCGAAACAATGACGTTGTCGTATAAAGTGAGAAAGTGTGATGGGTATTACATTTTGCCGGATGGCGACCTACGGATAAAGCGAAGCCGCCATCCCACAAAAATTAACGATACTTCTTATGATACGTATTGCGGGTGGTTT
>NZ_RCVK01000021.1:0-446 GCF_003667485.1 Micromonospora sp. BL1 | reverse complement strand
CTACCACGCCCTGGAGAACACCGGAGCGGTCCAGCCGGGCCGACCGGCGGCGCAGCGGAGCCGGCGGCGGCACGGCGGGCGCGCCGGGCAGGTTCTGCGGCGCGGCGGCCAGGCCCATCCGCTCCTGGAGCAACCGGGCCACCAGGCGGCTCACCTCGGCCGGGTCCGCGCCGTCGGCCAGGTCGAGCCGGAGGCTGTGCGCGCCGGCCGGGGTACGGCGCAGCGCGGCGTCGCGTACGCCCGCCACCTCGCGGACCGCGTCGAGGATCGCGTTGACGTCGAAGCCCTCCGGCCGCTCCCGCAGCGGCGCGGGTTCGTCGTCGCGGCGCAGGTGGGTGGCGATGCGGGCGAGTTCGGGGGTCTCGGCGGACGGTTCCACTGCCGGTGGCTCCGGCACGACTGGCACGTCCGGTTCCGAGGGGACGCGCTGCGGCAGCACGGGGGAC
>NZ_RCVK01000413.1:0-447 GCF_003667485.1 Micromonospora sp. BL1 | reverse complement strand
CCAGTAACCCTCAACCTATGGTTTTCCGGCGAGGCGGCTGCTTACGGCCCGGTACGCAGGTCGCCAACCTCAACCGGTTCGCTGAGGGCTGTGATGGTGCCGTGGGTTGCTGTACTTCGGTGCTGTACGGCGACCAGGCCGAGGCGGAGCTCCAACCCCCGTCGGGGGGATGCGGACCTAACCTGTCGGATGTTGTCGAGCGATAGTGTCCGAGGTCGGCGAGCAGGTGTTGGCCGTCGTTGTTCGATGATCCGACCCGACCTTGATCGAAGGTTGCGCTGCCTTCTTGCTGCCTCGCCGCTGCCCGGCGTCTCGATTACTGCGTCACCCGCCGTCTACGGCTGCCCTCGTCCTGGCTGTCACGGTTGCTGCCGGCCCAAGCGGAGTGCGCCGCAGGCATCCAAGGTCAAGGAGGCGAAGATGAGCGACATCGGAGAGGATCTTGGA
>NZ_RCVK01000022.1:0-449 GCF_003667485.1 Micromonospora sp. BL1 | reverse complement strand
AGATAATGTAGTTGCTTTAAGTAAAAGTTATTTAGCAACACTAGAAAAAGATAAAAGCTATGACTTAGTATTTAACTTTAGTGCAGGAAAAGCAGCAACATTTACACTTAAAGTAGAAGATACAACAGTGCAGGCTCCAGTTACAGGAACAACATTAAGTGTAGGAACATTATCAGGAAAACCAGGAGAAAAGGTGGTAGTTCCTGTAAAAGTAAGTGGACTTTCATCAGCATTAGGAGCATGTCAATTTAATGTAAATTATGATCCTTCAGGACTTGAAGTTACAGATGTAGAGCCAGGAAGTAAGGTAAGCAATCCAGATTTGAATTTTGCTTATAAAAATTTTAGTGATAGCAAATATGTAAAATTTAGTATTGCAAATTTATCATTAAAAGCAGGTACAAATGCTGTAAGCGGAGATGGTGATGTTGCATATATAACATTTACAA
>NZ_RCVK01000179.1:0-450 GCF_003667485.1 Micromonospora sp. BL1 | reverse complement strand
GTCAACTATCGAACGCATCAGCGTGAGCAGTTCAGCCCAGGGATGAATGCCGCTGAGCGCGCCGCGTAGCTTGCCGTCTGTAAAAACCAACGTCGCCGGAAACCGACGTACATTAAAGCGATCGCCGATAGCTTCGCTTTGTTCAAGGTCGGCCACCGCCACCTGCCAGTCAAACTGCGGGAACTCACGCAGGAGTTCGGCAATCATCACCGGGTTATCGCTGACTTCCGGCGTACGCCGCGGATCGCTACTTAACAGGATGACGCCATCTCCAACCCGTTTGATCCAGTCGTCTACCGTAGAAGCCTCTACCGGTTGCCATCCACGGGTTAACAGGCGTTGCCATAGCGCAGAGAACGGGGTGTCATTCGCCACTTCTTTTGCCCTCCAGACGTGTCTGATACTGACGTATGCGCACTCCCTCATAATTTTCCATCGACAGGCATTTAT
>NZ_RCVK01000023.1:0-451 GCF_003667485.1 Micromonospora sp. BL1 | reverse complement strand
ATGCAATCCCATGCAGTATTGGTCAATATTTCACGTGGCTCGGTCATTGATGAACAGGCATTAATTTCAGCTTTAAAAGCCAAGCAGGTTTTTGCTGCCGGTCTGGATGTGTATCAGAAAGAGCCGTTAAAGGAATCGGAATTATTCCAGTTGGATAATGTGGTTACATTGCCACATGTGGGTTCGGCCACTGCAGCCACCCGTAAAAAAATGGCAGAACTGGCTTATCAGAATCTTGTTGATGCCTTGGAAGGACGAGTGCCCCGTTATGTGGTCAATCCGGAATTTTAAAATGCATCTGATTCGTCGTTTAAATGGTATTAAAAAATAACATTTTCTTGCGTCTCTGCTCATGGTTCAATGCTATATTCAAGACAGATTAGATTGGCAGGATTAGAGATTTTTCATTGAAACGATTGGCGCTGGTGTGTGGCTTAAGTCTGTATATGGT
>NZ_RCVK01000276.1:0-44423 GCF_003667485.1 Micromonospora sp. BL1 | reverse complement strand
TGAGGGGGTGGATCTCGTGATCATGGCGGACACGCATGTGCCGAAGCGGGCGCGGGACCTTCCGGCGGTGCTGTGGGCGGCCGTGGAGGCCGCGGACGTGGTGGTGCACGCCGGGGACTGGGTGGACGTCGCGCTGCTGGACGCGCTGGAGGAGCGGTCACGCCGGCTGGTCGGGGTGTACGGCAACAACGACGGCCCCGACCTGCGCGCCCGGCTGCCCGAGGTGGCCCGCGTCGAGCTGGACGGCCTGCGGGTCGCCGTGGTGCACGAGACCGGCCCGAAGACCCGCCGCGAGGAGCGCTGCGCCGCCGCGTACGGCGACTGCGACCTGCTCGTCTTCGGGCACTCGCACATCCCCTGGGACAGCGTCGCCCCGGGCGGTCTGCGCCTGCTCAACCCCGGCTCACCCACCGACCGGCGGGCGCAGCCGTACGCCACGTATCTGACGGCGCGGGTGGCGGCGGGGCGGCTCGACCGGGTCGAACTGCACCGCCTGCCCCCGCGCTGACCTCAGCGGCCCCGGCCGGTCTCAGCCTGGAGCTCGTCGATCCGCCGGGACGCCTCGGCCTTGGTCAGGCCCTCCGGCACCGGCTCGCCCGCCTCCTGGGCCAGGGTGTGCAGGTACGACTCCTGGGCGGCGGTGGGCGGCTCGTCGCCGGTGACCCAGTCGTCCGGGTCCTTGACGGCGGCGTCCGGGTTCACGTTCCTGCCGCTGGTGTTGTTGCGGTCGGCCATGTCGATCACCTCTCCTCGAACAGGTGTACCACTACCCCCGGCCCGGCGGGTTCATGCCGCCCGCCGCCTACGATCACCTGGTGACGGCGGACCGGACGGGCGTGGTGGTGGTCGGTGCGGGCATCGCCGGGGTGGCGTGCGCGACCGAGCTGGCGCGGGCCGGTGTGCCGGTACGGGTGCGCGAACGCGCCCGGGTCACCGGCGGGCGGATGGCCAGCAGACGCTTCGACGGCCGCCCGGCCGACCTGGGCGCCGCGTACTTCACAGTCGACGACCCGGACTTCGCCGCCGTGGTGGACCGGTGGCGGGCCGCCGGGCTGGCGCGGGAGTGGACCGACACGCTCGCCGCGTACGGGCCGGGCGGGCGCGAGCAGGTCACCGGCCCGATGCGCTGGGCCGCCCCGCGCGGGCTGCGCTCGCTCGTCGAGCACCTGGCCGGCGACCTGCCGGTGACGCACGACCGGCTGGTGATGACGGTCGAGCCCGGCCCCCGGGTGGACGGCACCGACGCCGAGGCGGTCGTGCTCGCCATGCCCGGCCCGCAGGCCGCGCTGCTGCTGGACCCGGCGCTGGCCGAGGCGACCCGGGCGGTGGCCGCGCAGCGGTGGTCGCCGGCGCTGAGCGGGGTGCTGCACTTCCCGGCCCGCCGCTGGGCGGACTTCCGGGGCGCGTTCGTCAACGACCACCCCGTGCTCGGCCTGGTCTGCGACGACGGCGACCGGCGCGGCGACGGCGCGCCGGTGCTGGTCGCGCACACCACGGCCGAGTTCGCGACCGGGCACCTGCTCCAGCCCACCGCCGCCCGGCCGGCGATCGAGCAGGCGGTCCGCGACCTGCTCGGACTGCCCGAGCCGGCCGTGGCGGCCCACGTGCACCGCTGGACGTACGCGACCCCCGCGGCGCACGCCGGGAGCGCCACGTTCCACCTGGACGACGACGGGATCGGCCTGGCCGGTGACGCGTTCGGCCGCCCGCGCGTACAGACCGCCTGGCGCTCCGGCCGGGACCTGGGACGCGCGCTCGCCGCCCGGCTGGCCTGAACGTCCCGGCTCAGCCGGTGGCGCCCACGGGTTGCGCCGCCGACCCGGCCCGCGTGTCCTCGCCGGTGCGTTCGCCCTCCCGGTCCAGCAACTGCATCACCGGTGTCGCGGCGATGCCGTGCGCCACCACCGACACCACCACCACGAGACCGACGGTGGCCCAGACCAGATCCGCCTGCGGGAAGTCGGTCTTGCTGGTGGCGTACGCCAGGTAGTAGAACGAGCCGACGCCGCGGATGCCGAACAACGAGATCACCCAGTGCTCGGCCGGCTTGCCCGGCGCCCCGCGCAGCGACAGCCACCCCGCCAGCGGCCGGATCACCAGCACCAGGGCCAGCCCGGCCAGCGCCGCCGGCCAGGTCAGCGGCGCGAGCAGCCCGCCGATCACGGCGCCGCCGAACAGCAGCAGCAACAGCACGGTGAGCAGCCGCTCCACCTGCTCGGCGAAGTCGTGCAGCACGGAGTGGAACTCGTGCGTACGCTCGGCGGCCCGGATCGCGCGGGCGGCCACGAACACGGCCAGGAAGCCGTACCCGCCGATCACCTCGACCAGCCCGTACGCGAGGAACGTCGCGGCCAGCGCGAGGAAGCCCTCGGAGTGCTTGGCCAGCCGCAGCTTGCTCGGGGCGCGGAAGAACAGCTTGCCGAGCAGCCAGCCGACGAGCAGCCCGCCGCCCACCCCGGCGGCGAGCTTGTAGAGCACGTCCACGGCGAACCACTCGCCCAGCCAGCCGGAGGGCGCGAGCCCGGTGGTGGCGATCGCGATGGCCGCGTACACGAACGGGAACGCCAGGCCGTCGTTCAGGCCCGCCTCCGAGGTGAGCGCGAAGCGCACCTCGTCCTCCGAGTCCTCCACATCGGTCGGTTCGCCCACCTGCACGTCGGAGGCGAGCACCGGGTCGGTGGGCGCGAGCGCCGCGCCGAGCAGCAGCGCGGCGGCCGGCACCAGCCCGGCCCACCACCAGCCGAGCAGCGCCACCGCGGCGATGCACAGCGGCATGGCGATCGCCAGCAGCCGCCAGGTCGACGACCAGCGGGCCCAGCTCAGCGGACGGTCGATCTTCAGGCCGGCACCCATCAGCGCGACGATCACCCCGACCTCGGTGAGGTGGGTGGTCAGCTCCGGCCAGCGCAGCGGGTCCGGTGTGGGCAGACCGGTGGGCAGCACGAACACGAGCATGCCGAGCCCGAGGAACGCGATCGGCATCGACAGCGGCCGTCTCTCCAGGACCCGGGGCAGCACCCCGGCCAGCAGCGCACCGACGCCCAGCAGAGCGAACGCGACATCGACCGGTTCCACGACACCACCCTTCGGTCGCCCGTCGGCCGGGCGGCGGAGTCCAGCAGTGCCCCGAAGCGGGCCCGGCTAAGCCTGCGCCCGCCGGCCGATCGGACGGCCGGTCAGCCGAGCGTCGCGATGGCGCTGTCCGGCAGGGCGTGCAGCAGCGCCGCCGGGTCGTCGTAGACCGCCACCGCGCCCGCGCCGGCCAGCTCCGCCCGGCCGGTCCCGCCGCAGGTCAGGCCGATGCAGGGGATGTCCAGCTTGCCGGCGGCGGCCACGTCCCAGACCGAGTCGCCGACGAACACCACCCGCTCCGCGGCCAGCCCCGACTGGTCCAGCGCGGCGACCAGGATGTCCGGCGCCGGCTTGCTCTCCTGCGCGTCGGCCGACGAGGTGACCGAGTCGATCACGTCGTCCACGTCCAGCGCGGCGCGCAGCGCGGTCACCTCGTGCTCGGCGGCCGAGGTCGCCAGCACCACCCGCAGTCCGCGCTCCGCGCAGGCGCGCAGCAGCTCCCGCGCACCGGGCAGCGGCGCCAGCCGCTCCCAGTACTCGGCGTAGAGCGCGTCGTGCGCGTCGCGCAGCCGGCCGTCGGCGTCCCGGTCCCGCTCCGCGCCCAGCAGGTGGTCGAGCAGCTTGTCCGAGCCCATGCCGATGGACCTGTGGATCCGCGCCATCGGCACCCGGTGGTCGGCCTGGCGCAGCGCCTCCCACCAGCTCACCGTGTGCAGGTACGTCGTGTCGACCAGGGTGCCGTCCACGTCGAAGAGGACACCGCGTCGCTTGTCGTCGGCCATGCCCGGCTTCTACCCGCCCGGGGCGTCGCCGACGCGCGGCTCACCCGCGGGAATGAGGATCTCGAACCAGACCGTCGAGCCGCGTACGGTCGGGTCGGTGCCCCAGGCGTCGCTCAGCTCCTCGATCAGGCCGAGCCCGCGGCCCCGGCTGCTGAGCGTGTCGGTCTGCGCCCGGGTGACCTGACCCCGGGTGCCCGAGTCGGCCACCGACACCAGCAGCCGCTCCGCGGACAGGTCGACCTCGACCCGGGCGGCGGTGCCGGCGTGCAGCAGCGCGTTCGTGGTCAGCTCGCTGGTGCACAGCACCGCCGCGCCGATCACCGCCTCGGGCACCTGCCACTCGCCGAGCTGCGCGGTCATCCAGTGCCGGACCCGGCTCGGCGCGGTCGGCTCGGCCGGCACCTCCATGCTCGCCGACCGGCTGGGGCGCACCGCGTACTCCACCGCGAGCACCGCCACGTCGTCCTCGGTGGCGCCCGGCACCGACGCGGTCGCCACCGCGCAGAGCGCGCGCGGATCGCCGCCGGCCGCCCCGGTCACCGCCGCGCCCAGCCCGGCCATCCCGGCGGTCAGGTCCTGCCAGCGCCGCTCCACCACGCCGTCGCTGTAGAGCAGCAGGGTGTCGCCGGGCCGGAACGGCACGGTGGCGGTACGCGCCCGCCCACCCAGGCCCAGCGGAGGAGCGGGCGGCACGTCCACGAACTCGGCAACCGCCGCGTCGGGCCCGGCGCGCCGGATCAGCGGCGCGGGATGACCGGCGCTGGCCAGCGTGATCCGCTCCCGGTCGGCCTCGACCACGCCGAAGACCACCGTCACGAACAGCTCCTGGGTGCCGCCCTCGACGCCGAGGCTGGCCACCAGCCGGTCCAGGCCGTCGAGCACCGCGTCCGGGCGGGGATCGACCAGGGCGAGCGCGCGCAGCGCGGCGCGTACCTGGCCCATCCGGGCGGCGGCCTGAACGTCGTGCCCGGCCACGTCGCCCAGCACCACGCCCAGCGCGCCGGTGGGCAGCAGGAACGCGTCGTAGAAGTCGCCGCCGGCCGCGTTGCCGTCCACGCCCGGGTCGTAGCGGGCGGCGATCCGCAGCCGGGGCAGGTCCGGCAGCCGCTCCGGCAGCATGCTGCGTTGCAGCATCTGGGCGGTGCCGTGCTGGGTCTCGAAGCGGCGGGCCCGCTCGGCGGCCTGGCCGACCAGCTCCGCGGACGCGGTCAGCAGCGCCCGTTCGGCGGGGGACCAGGGACGCGGCGTCCGGTAGCCCACCGTGAGCGAACCCCGCACCACTGTGGTGCGCAGCGGCAGCGCCGCCAGCGCGCTGATCTTCTCGTCGTGCCGGTCCGCCGCGACGCCGCGCAGCGGCTGCCCGTCGGCGATGAACGAGGCCACGCCGCTGCGCGCGGTCACCACCGCCGGCAGCGCCGACTCGGCGGACATCCGGCGCCATAGCGGAGGCAGCCGCTCGTCGGCCTCGTCGAGCAGCTCGCCGCGGATGCGGCGGACCAGCCGCCAGGCGCTGCCCTCGTCCACCGCGAAGGACACCCGGTCGGCGTCGAAGGAGTGCAGGCAGTAGCGCAGCGTCACCCGCGCGACGTCGTCGAGCGTGAGCGTGCCGGCCAGCGCCGCCGCGAAGTCGCTCAGGCTCTGCAACTGCTGGGTCAGCTGGGTGGTCTGCGCCGAGACGGTGAGCACGCCGACGATGCGGCCGGTGGAGTCGCGTACCGGGCAGTGGCCCCGGGTGAACACGGCCGGCTCGGCGGGGCCCTGCCGGTCGGCCGGCAGCACCGCCTCCCGCTGCAGGAACGGCTCGCCGTTCCGGTAGACCCGTTCCAGCGCCTCACCGGCGCCCGGGTCGCGCCACACCTCGGCGAACGCCTCGGCCGCCGGCCGGCCCAGCGCGTCCGGGTGCCGGTCGCCGATCAGCTCGGCGTAGCCGTCGTTGTAGAAGACCACCAGGTCGTCGCCGAGGAGCAGGGCCATCGGCACCGGGGAGGCGAGCACCACGTCGGTCACGGCGCGTACCGCGGGGTCCCAGGTGTGCGGGGCGCCCAGCGGCGTGCCGGCCCACGGGTGGGCGGCCCCGGCCGCCTGCCCGCCGACGACGGGATCGGTGGGCGCTCCCGGTGCGGGGGCGGACGGTGTGGGAACCCGACCGACGGTGCCTGGCATGACCGCAGCCTAACCGGAGCGTGGCCGGGGGGTTCCGATCATGCGTCCGTGGCGGGTGCGGGTGCCCGGTGGCGCGGACGTTCGGGCAGGTCAGGGCGGTTCGGTGGGGCATGTCGGGAAATTGCCCCGGTCCGGCCCGGCGTGCTGCCCAGGCCACCGGGTATGCGGGCGGCGCAGTTCACGCGACAGGAGGGACATCATGCCGAAAACCCTCGCGGTCGGGCAGGTCGACATCGGTGCGGCCTGGACCGACTTCTGGAGGTCGGTGCTGCTCTTCGTACCGCGGGCGATCGCGTTCATCGCGATTCTCGTCGTGGGTTGGCTCATCGCCCGAGCCGTCCTCAAAATCGTGGACGCGGCACTGGAACGGGTCGGATTCGACCGCGCCGTCGAGCGCGGCGGCATCAAACGGGCCCTGGAACGCACCAAGTACGACGCCAGCGACATCCTGGCCAAACTGGCCTACTACGCGGTCCTGCTGTTCACCCTGCAGTTCGCCTTCGGGGTGTGGGGACCGAACGCGATCAGCGACCTGATCCGCGGGGTGGTGTCCTGGCTGCCGCGGGCCTTCGTGGCGATCGTGATCGTGGTGATCGCGGCTGCCATCGCCAACGCCGTCCGGGACCTGGTCTCCGGCGCGCTGGGCGGGCTCTCGTACGGCCGCGTGCTGGCCGACGTGACGGCGATCTTCATCTTGGCGCTCGGCGTGATCGCTGCGCTGAACCAGGTGGGCATCGCCACCACGGTGACCACACCGGTGCTGGTGGCGTTCCTCGCCACCGTGGCCGGCATCCTGATCGTCGGTGTCGGTGGTGGTCTGGTCAAGCCGATGCAGGACCGCTGGGACGGGTGGCTGCACCGGGCCTCGGAGGAGTCCCGGGCGTTCCGGGAGCAGCGGCAGGCCCAGCAGGCCGGTCGTGGCGACTACGAACGGCAGCAGGCCGACCGGGGCGGGCAGCCGACGCCGGCCGGACCGCAGCCGATGTCGGGCGCGGGCACGTACCGCTCCGGCGAGGCAGGGGACCAGACGCAGCAGTTCCGTCGGCCGGGCGGCTGACGGCAACGGGTGACGGGGTGTCCGCGGGGCGATCGCGGGCGCCCCGTAGCCGTGTCCGGGTCAGGCCAGGTGACGCGGGTCCAGCCCGCGGGCCAGCAGGCAGACCGCGAGCAGGCGGGTGAGCACCCAGTCCGGCTCGGACCAGTCCACCGGCTCCGTGGGCGGCGTCCACCCGTGCTCCGACGCCGCGTCGCGCAGCCCTTCGGCGTACCCGGCGAGCGCCGCCACGGTCAGCGGGCGGCGGTCGCCGTCGAGGCTGTCGCGTACCCCCGCCGCGTGCTGGTCGACCTCGGCGAGCAGCCCGGGGTTGGCGTGGGCCGCGGCGAGGCCGGCGGTGCCGACGGCGGCGGTAAGCGTGGTGAGGGTCGACCGCGCGGCCACCGCCGCGGAGCGGGTCGCGACCCGGTTGTTCGGCACGCGCATGGTGTCCGAGGCTATCGCCGGTCACCGCGGGCCGACCTCGGCCGAGCGGCGGATGCCCGGGTCGTCCCGGGGGAGCGGCCGCCTCGTCCGCCGGGATTGAGTCGCCCGTGCGGGGGCAGAAGTCCGGTACGCAGACCACACGATCGGGGTCACGGAGGGACACGATGGGACAGCGGGCCGACGGACCGGACCGGGCACACCGGCGCCCGGACGGAGTGAGTGACGCCACGGTCGAGGCGCTGGGCAAGCTCAGCGAGGCCCTGGAGTGCGTCGAGCGGGCCCGCGGCCACCTGTACGAGCTGCACCAGCTCATCGGCCACGCCGACCTGATGCTCGACGACGCGGTGGCGATGTTCCGCTCCGCCGGCCATCCGGCGCTCGCCGAACGGATCGACACGGAACTGCTCGGCCGCAACGTCATCGCCGGGCGCTGGACGTTCCAGATCGTCGAGGACTTCGACGACGGCTACTACGCGCTCTTCCGGGAGCTGGACCGGCAGGCCCGCGACGAGCTGGTCGAGGGCCGGCGGCACCTCTACGAGGCGGAGATGAAGGAGCGGCGCCGCAGCCGGGGGATGCCGGGGCACGAGGCGCGCCCCGGCACACGCTGACTCAGTCGGAGGAGCGTGCTTCGGCCGGGCGGCGGCGGGCGCCGTCGTCGGCGATGATCACGGTCGCGACCATCAGCGCCACCACCAGGCTGAACAGCCAGGAGCTGTCCTCGGTGAACCGGGCGGAGACGGGAGCCTGGATCGCGGCGAGCAGGAAGCCCAGCCAGGCGAGCTTGCGCTGACGGTTGGAGAGGAAACCGGAGCCCTGTTGCATCCCGAAAGTCTTGCGCGCATCGGGGGGAGTGCCGTCAGCCGTTCGGCCGATTCTAGATGGGCTGTCCGTTTTCCCGGCCGTCCGTACCGCACTTTTTGTCGTTTCGGCCGAGCATGAATCCGGCGGCCGCGGGCATCGGCACTGATGCCCGCAGCCGGCGGAGTCACATGCTGTCCGGGCCGGTCCGGCCGATCGTCGACGGCCGGTAGGCCCGGTCCGCGTCGGTCATCTCACGGCGCTCGGCCTCGGCGCCCGCGCCCCGGTCCACCGCCTCCGGGCCGTGGCCGAACGCGGCCTCCTCGCCGGCGTCGTTCGCGGTGACGTCGTCGCCCTGGCCGTCCGTGGCCGACCGGGCGACGGCCTGGTCCAGCTCGTGCAGGGGAGTACGGTCCTCGTCGCGCCACTGGCGGTCGTTGTCGGTCATTCCCCTGCGGTACCCGGACCGGATGATCGCAAACGGCCGGGCACGGCGATGGCCGCCGGCATCGCCGGCGGCCATCGAAACTCGGGTACGGGGGATGGATCAGGGGGTCGGCCGGTCGACCGCGCCGCGCCAGGCGCCGGTCTCCTGACCGCGCCGCTCGATGAACTGCTTGAACCGCTCCAGGTCGCCCTTGGCGCGCCGGTCGACCACGCCCAGCTTGTCGCCGGCCTGCTCGACCACGCCGTGCGGCTCGAATTCCATCTGGAGCGTGACCCGGGTGTGCCCCTCGTCGAGGCGGTGGAACGTCACCACGCCCGCCTGCTGGGTGCCGCCGGTGGAGCGCCAGGCCACCCGCTCGTCGGGCAGCTGCTCGGTGATCTCGGCGTCGAACTCGCGCTTCACGCCCGCGATCTCGACGGTCCAGTGGGTCATCGTGTCCGAGAGCTGCCGGACCTCCTGCACACCCTCCATGAAGTGCGGGAACTCCTCGAACTGGGTCCACTGGTCGTACGCGGTCCGGATCGGGACGTCCACGTCCACGTGCTCGGTAACGCCGCTCATGTCGGGGTTCCTCCTGTTCCGCTGGGTGTCTACGTACGGGCCGTGGGCCGGCCCGCTCACCAGCGCGTCGTCTCGTTCCTGTGCCCGAGTGCGGCCCACACCTCGGAGATGGTCTGGTAACGGGTGCCCTCGGGCAGGGTCTCCAGGGCGGCGACGATGTCCGCCGGCGCCTCGTTCTCCCGCGCGTTGGCCAGCAGCGTCTCCCGGTCACCGGGCAGGGCGGTCATGGTGATGAACCGTCCCAGTCGGCTGCGCGCCTCGACGTCCTCGGAGCTCATGCCCTGCGGCGCGCCGCTGCGCAACTCCCCGGCCGGCGCGGTGGTGGCCTCCGGCTGGTCCTCGCCGGCCGGCTCGGGGATCCGGAACTCCTCGGCCCGCGAGCCGCCGGTGCCCGGTCCCTGGACGAGACCGCTGACCTCGCTGCTCATCTGGTCGTCGACCCTGGGCGAGTGCTTGCTGCTGCCACGTTCCATGCCTTGGGAGATGCCCCGGGGGGCCGCCGGTAAACCGGCGCCGGCCGGGGGAGCCGGTCATCCGGGCGGCAACCGGTCGGCCGTCTTCTCCCCGTCCGCCTTCGCTGCCTTGTCCTCGTCGGCCGGGGCGCGCGGCGGCAGCACCGGGTCGTCCGGTTCCTCGACCCCGGCCTGCATCGCCCGCCCGCGTTGCAGCTCGGCGTTCACCTGCACGCCGAGCATCAGCGCGCAGTTGGACAGGTAGAGCCACACCAGGAAGGCGATGACCGCGCCGAGACTGCCGTACGTCACGTCGTACGAGCCGAAGTTCGCCACGTACAGGCCGAAGCCGAAGGAGGCGAGCACCCAGACCACGAGCGCCAGCGCGCCGCCCGGGGTGAGCCAGCGGAACCGCGGCTGGCGCACGTTCGGGGCGATCCAGAACAGCAGCGACAGCAGCGTCATGGCGACCACCGCGAGCAGCGGCCACTTCGCCACCGACCACGTCGTACGGGCCACCGCGCCGGCGTTCACCAGGTCACCCACCGCGTCGGTGACCGGGCCGCTGACGATCAGCCCGGTGGCGACCACTGCCAGCAGCACCAGCGTCACCGCGGCCATGCCGATCTGCAACGGGCGCAGCCGGTAGAACGGGCGGCCCTCCCGTACCCCGTAGATCGCGTTGGAGGCGCGGGTGAACGCGCCGATGAACCCGGACGCCGACCAGAGCGCGCCGAGCAGACCGAAGCTGAGCAGCACCTTCGCCGAGCCCTGCTGCTCGACCACGTTGCGGACCACGCCCACGAACGCGTCGTTGCCGACCACCGAGCCGGCGCCGATCTCCCGGGCCAGGTCGATCACGGTGTCGACGGTGCGCGGGCCGTCGGAGACCAGGCCGACCAGCGCGACCACCACGATCGTGGACGGGAACAGCGCCAGCACGCCGTAGTAGGTGAGCGCCGCGGCCCAGTCGGCGCAGTTGTCCGTGACGAAACCCTTGCCGCTGCGCACCAGCACACCGCGCCAGGTGCGCCAGTTGAGCTGGCGGATCCGCCGCGGGAGACGCGACCGCGTCCGGCCGCCGACCGTCTGTGGTGTCGTCACGGTCATGTCCGCCTCCTCCAGGCCCCGCCACCGGGCGTGGGCGGGCGGTACCCCCGGGGGGAAATCGACAAACCGGGTGCCGGTTTGCCCGCCGGGCGGGAGGGAACCACACCAGACACCCGATCGAGACTCCAGGAGGACGAGATGCCCGGGCGCGAGGTACTGCCCAGCACGCTGCGGCGCTCCCCGGCGAAGGCGCAGCGGACCTGGGAGAAGACGCACGACTCGGCGGTCGAGACGTACGGCGAGGGGGAGCGGGCGCACCGCACCGCCTTCGCCGCGGTCAAGCACGAGTTCGAGAAGGTGGGCGACCACTGGGAGCCCAAGGGCCGCAAGGGGCCCAGCGACAAGCAGGCCGAGGGCGGCGGCCCGGCCCGGCGCGCGCCGACGGCCGGCGGGGTGGACGCCAACGCCACCAAGGACCACCTCATGGAGGTGGCGAAGAAGCTGGACGTGCGCGGCCGGTCCCGGATGACCAAGCCGGAACTGGTCAAGGCGATCGAGAAGGCCAACAACAACGCGACCCGCAAGGCCCGCGGGGGTCGTTGACCCCTGGGGTACGCGCCGAGCCCGGGACCGATGCGGTCCCGGGCTCGTGTCGTCCGGTCTCAGTCGTACGGTCTCACCAGTGGCCGCCGCCCGGCGCCTCCAGGTGCACCGCCTTCACTGTGCTGAACTCGTCCAGCAGTTCCGGGCCGTACCCGAAGCCCTGCCCGCTGCCCCGGCGCGGCTGGGCCGCGCCGCCGGGCGCCCCGCCGAACACGGAGTTGATCTTCACGGTGCCGACCGGCAGCTCCCGCCAGGCGCGCTGGGCGTGGCTCATCGAACCGGTCAGCACGGTGGCGGCCAGGCCGTACGGGGAGTCGGCCGCACAGCGCAACCCCTCGCTGAACGAGTCGACCACCACCACCGGGGCGACCGGCCCGAACGTCTCCTCGCGGACCAGCGCCATGTCGTGGCGGCAGCCCTCGATGACGGTGGCCGGGTAGAACGCGCCGGGCCCGTCCGGCAGCACACCGCCGGTGCGTACCCGGGCGCCGTCGGCGAGCGCGGCGGTGACCTGCCCGTGTACGTGGTCCCGGTGCCGCCGGTCGACCAGCGGCGCGAGCTGCGTGCCCGGGTCACGGCCGGAGCCCACGGTGAGCGCCTCGGCGCGCGCCACGAGCGCGTCCAGGAAACCCTCGGCGACGTCGCGGTGCACGTAGATCCGCTCCACCGCCACGCAGATCTGACCGGCGTTGGCGAAGCAGCCGAGCGCCGCCTGTTCGGCCGCCCAGACCGGGTCGACGTCCGCGTCCACCACGAGCGGGTCGCTGCCGCCGTTCTCCAGCAGCACCTTCGCCCCGGTGCGCGCGCCCGCGGCGGCGATCGCCCGGCCGGTGGCGGTGGAACCGACGTGGGCGATCACGTCCAGCTCCTGCCCGGCCAGCGCGGCGCCCACCTCGCCGCCGCCGGTGAGCAGCGACAGCACACCGGCCGGCAACGCCGAGTCCAGCGCGCGGGCCAGCAGCCAGCCGGTGGCAGGGGTCCGCTCGCTCGGCTTGTAGACCACCACGTTGCCGGTGACCAGGGCCGCGCCGAGCAGTCCGCAGGACACCGCCACCGGGTCGTTCCACGGGGTGATCGCGGCGACCACGCCACGCGGCTCGGGGGCCATGAAGTCCAGGGCGTCGTGCGCGCCGTGCAGCGTCCGGCCGCCCCGCAGCGGGGCCAGTTCGGCGTACTGTCGCAGCGTGCCGATGGCCGCATCCACCCCGCCCCGCGCGTCGTCGAGCGGCTTGCCCATCTCCGCCGTGGTCGCCTCGGCCAGCTCGCCGGCCGCCGCCTCGACCGCGTCGGCCGCCCGGTGCAGCGCCGCGGCCCGTTCCGCGGGTGCGGTCGCCGCCCACTCCGCCGCCGCGCCCCGGGCCGCCTCCACCGCCTTGGCCACCTCGTCGGCGGTGGCGACCGGCGCCCGCGTCACCGGCGACCCGTCCGCCGGATCGTGGACGACCAGCTCGCCGCCCTCGCCGCCGGCGCCCCACACTCCACCAATGAGCTGCGCAACCGTGTACATGCGGCCATGCTTGCCCCGGCCTGGGCGGGGCAAACGCGTTTCGCCCGGTGAGCGGCCGGGTAGGCGGATCCGATGACCTCCACCGCAGACGCCGTCGTCATCGGGGCCGGGCACAACGGGCTGGTGGCCGCGAACCTGCTCGTGGACGCCGGCTGGGACGTCGAGGTCCTGGAGGCCACCGAGGCGCCCGGCGGGGCCGTCCGCTCCGCGTACGTGACCGCGCCCGGTTACCTCAGCGACCTCTACAGCTCCTTCTACCCGCTCGGCTACGCCTCCCCGGTGCTCGACGGGCTGGACCTGGAACGGCACGGCCTGTCCTGGACGCACGCGCCGGACGTGCTGGCACACCTGCTGCCCGACGGCCGCGCCGCGGTGGTCAACCGCGACCTGGACGTCACCGCCGCCTCGCTGGAGGCGTTCGCCCCCGGTGACGGGGAGCGCTGGCGGCACGCGTACGCGGACTGGTGCCAGGTCGCCCAGCCGATGCTGCAGACCATCACCACCCCGTTCCCGCCGGTGCGCGGCGGGCTGGGCCTGCTGCGGCAGCTCCGGGTCGGCGGCGCGCTCCGGCTCGGCCGCCGCCTCGTGCTCCCGGTCCGCAAGCTCGGCGCCGAGCTGTTCGAGGGCGAGGGCGGCACCGTGCTGCTGGCCGGGTGCGCCCTGCACACCGACCTGTCCCCGGAGGAGGCCGGCTCCGGCGTCTACGGCTGGCTGCTCGCCATGCTCGGCCAGCAGGTCGGCTGGCCGGTGCCGGTCGGCGGCGCCCAGCGGATCACCGACGCGCTCGTGACCCGTCTGGTCGAGCGGGGCGGGCGGATCACGTACGGCGCCCGGGTCGAGCGGGTGCTCACCGCCCGGGGCCGGGCGATGGGCGTCCGCACCGCTGGTGGCACCGACTGGCGGGCCCGGCGCGCGGTGCTCGCCGACGTGCCGGCGCCGGCGCTCTTCCTCGACCTGGTCGGCGCGGCGGCGCTGCCGCCCCGGATGGTCGAGGACCTGGCGCACTTCAAGTGGGACGGCTCGACGCTCAAGGTCGACTGGGCGCTGTCCGCGCCGGTGCCGTGGAAGAACCGCGGCCTGGCCGGCGCCGGCACCGTGCACCTGGGCGCAGACCTCGACGGCCTCACCACGTACGCGGCCGAGCTGGCCCGCGGTGAGCTGCCGCGGGATCCGTTCCTGCTGGTGGGGCAGATGTCGGTGGCCGACCCGAGCCACTCACCGCCCGGCACCGAGTCGCTCTGGTCCTACACCCACCTGCCGTTCCGCCGGAACTGGCGGGCCGAGGAAGTGGTGGGGCACGTGGAGCGGATGGAGGAGGTGCTGGAGGCGGCGGCGCCGGGTTTCCGGGCGTCGATCGTCGGGCGGCACGTGGCCGGCCCGGCCGACCTGGAGGCCGCCGAGCCGAGCCTGGTCGGTGGAGCGCTGGGCGGCGGCACCGCCGCCGCGTACCAGCAGTTGTTCCTGCGGCCGATCCCCGGCCTGGGCCGGGCCGACACCCCGGTGGACCGGCTCTACCTGGCCAGCGCCTCCGCGCATCCCGGCGGCGGCGTCCACGGCGCGCCGGGGGCGAACGCGGCGCGCGCCGCGCTGGCCCGCGACCGGGCCGTCACCGGCGCGGTGTACGCCCGGACGATCGCCGCCGCCCACCGCACCGTCTACCGCTGACCCGACCGCGTCTCCACCCGGATGCAGCCGTAGATCTTGGTACGAAAGTGCCCCTATGGGGGCCGTTTCCTACCAAGATCTACGGGCTGCCCGCGACGGCTGACGGCCGTCCAGGATGCGTCACGCTGCGTGTTCGGGGCTGCAGCGACGGTAGGACTGCAACGCCGCCTTTGCTCTGCAGCCGCATACGCATCGGTCACGCACCGTGCCCGCGCCGGGAGTCGGGCGGAACGGTGCCGTGAGGTTCGCCCCTGCTCAGGGCCGTGCTGCGCCGATGGCTGCAGAGCAAAGGGGCCGACGGGGGAAGTGACGGGACGACCGCGCCCTCACGCGCGGTGACGATGACGCGGCGTGAGGGCGCGGTGGAGCTGCGGGAGCGTTCAGGTGTCGAGGTTGCGGTGCCGGCTGCGCAGCTTGAACGGCATCAGCGCGCTCTCGATCTTCGTGGCGGTGGTCATCTTCGAGTCGCCGTCGCGGCGCTCCTCGAAGCGGATCGGCACCTCGAGGATCGTGTGACCCAGCTTGGTGGCGAGGTAGTGCATCTCCACCTGGAAGCTGTAGCCGTTGGACTGCACCCGGTCCAGCCCGATCGCGCGCAGCGCGTCGGACCGCCAGATCTTGAAGCCGGCGGTCAGGTCGCGGATGCGTACCCGCAGCAGCGTGTGCACGTACAGGTTCGCCCAGCCGCTGAGCGCGCGCCGGTACAGCGGCCAGTTCTCGTCCAGCTCGCCGCCGGGCACGTAACGCGAACCGATGACCACCGAAGCCTGGGTGGACAGCAGCGCGCCGAGCATGCCGGGCAGCGCCTCCGGCGGGTGCGACAGGTCGGCGTCCATCTGCGCGACGAAGTCCGCGCCGTCGTCGAGCGCCCGGCCGATGCCGTCCACGTACGCCCGGCCGAGACCCTCCTTGCCCGGGCGGTGCAGCACCGTCACCCGGTCCGGGTGCTCGATGGCCAGCTTGTCGGCGACCTCGCCGGTACCGTCCGGGGAGTTGTCGTCGGCGACCAGCACCTTCAGCCCCGGCAGCGGCAGCGCGAGGAGGCGCTCGACCAGCACCGGGAGGTTGCCCGCCTCGTTGTAGGTCGGAACGACGACGGTCAGGCGCGCATCCCCCCACGGGGAGGGTAACTGCACGGGTTCGATCATCACGGACATCCTCGGTCAGCCGACAGGTTCACCTGAGAGGGTAGCCAGTCCCTCGCGCGGCAGCCGCACAGACGCCCCGCCACCGATCGATCACCGCTCCGGCTTCTGCCGTGTCGCGATGTCGGACAGCCGAGCCAGCGTCTCCCGGTTGCGCAGGTGCAGCACCAGGTCGTTGAGTTTGGTCCGGACCCATCGCAGTGGCCCGGCGGCGAAGTCCTCGCCGATCGTCACCCGGGTCCGGCC
Source organism: Micromonospora sp. BL1 (assembly GCF_003667485.1). NCBI lineage: Bacteria > Bacillati > Actinomycetota > Actinomycetes > Micromonosporales > Micromonosporaceae > Micromonospora > Micromonospora sp. BL1. Next base: position 28,448 of record NZ_RCVK01000276.1, on the reverse strand, counting down.
GTCCTGCAGCGGCTCCAGGGCGAACGCCACGATCGCCTCCCCGGCCGGCCACAGCCCGGCGCGCAGCACGAGCCGGTGCGGCGCCTGGCACTCCAGCACCGTCGACTTGTCCTGCAGCGAGAACGGCCAGGGCCCGGCCCGATGGTGCAGGTTGCTGCCGACGCGCGGCCACGTGTCGTCCACGTCCCGCACGTGCGCGGTGCCCACCACCCAGTCGCTGTACGTCCACCCGTCCGCGAGCACCTCGAAGACCTGCTCCGGGGGCGCGTCGATCACCTTCTCCACAACCGCCATCATCGAGCGGTACCCCGGCGCGGGCCGTCGCTAACGGCGATCCGGGTTAGCTTCTCCGGGGCGGCGGGTATCGCCGGACACGGGCCGGTCGTGGCAGGCATGCACCCGGCTGTGCGGCACCGGCGGGGCGGCCAGGCGCCGACGTTGACGTTTACTCCTCGGGGCGTCGGGAACCCGCCGCCCGTGCGACGGGACCAGGAGCGGGATCAGTGCAGGTCAGCCCGGGTTGACCCGGGTTCTGACCGGTTCCCGTCCGGCCTGTACGACGCGGTGCTGCTGGACCGCGACGGCACGCTGGTGGAGGACGTGCCGTACAACGGCGACCCGGAGAAGGTACGGCCGGTGCCCGGCGCCCGGGAGGCGCTGGACCGGTTGCGCGCGGCCGGGTTGCGGCTGGCCGTGGTGACGAACCAGTCCGGCCTGGCCCGGGGCTGCTTCACGGCGCACGACCTGCGCCTGGTCAACGCCCGGGTGGAGGAGCTGCTCGGGCCCTTCGACCACTGGGCGATCTGCCCGCACGCGGAGGCCGACGGGTGCGCCTGCCGCAAGCCCGCGCCCGGCCTCGTACACGAAGCCGCCGCCGCGCTCGGGACCACGCCGACCCGGTGCGTGCTGATCGGGGACATCGGCGCGGACACGGCAGCCGCCGCCGCTGCGGGCGCCGCCGCGATCATGGTGCCCACGCCGGCCACCCGGGCCGCCGAGGTGGCTGCCGCGCCCACAGTCGCCGCCGACCTGCCGGACGCGGTGGGCATCGTGCTGGCCCGGATGCGCCTGACGGCGGCGCCGCGGCCCGCGCACCGGTCGCGCCGGGGAACCGTGCTGGTGGTGCGCAGCGACGCGGCGGGCGACGTGCTGGTGACCGGTCCGGGTATCCGGGCGGTCGCGGCCGGCGCGGAGCGCGTGGTGCTGCTGTGCGGGCCGCGCGGCCGGGCCGCCGCCGAGCTGCTGCCGGGCGTCGACGAGATCATCGAGGCGCCGTTGCCGTGGATCGACGCGCCCGCCCCGCCCCTCGACCCCGACGCGGTGCGCGCGCTGACCGACCGGCTGGCGGCGGTACGCGCCGACGAGGCGGTCGTGTTCACCTCCTTCCACCAGTCCGCCCTGCCCCTGGCCCTGCTGCTACGCCTGGCCGGCGTACCCCGGATCAGCGCCATCAGCGACGACTACCCCGGCAGCCTGCTCGACGTCCGCCACCGCGTCCCGGCCGGCGTACCCGAACCCGAACGCGCCCTGTCCCTCGCCGCCGCCGCCGGCTTCGCGCTGCCCGACCACGACGAACCGGCGCTGCGCATCCGCACCGACCGGCTTCCGCCGCCCGCGGCCGACGCCGGGGCGCCCGGCTACGTGGTCCTGCACCCCGGATCCTCGGTGGAGACCCGCGCCTGCCCGGAGGAGCTGGCCACCCGCGTGGTCCGGGTGCTCGGCGCCGCCGGTCACCGGGTCGTGGTCACCGGCGGGCCGGACGAGCGGGACCTGACCGCACGCGTCGCCGCGGCGGGCGGCGTCGACCTGGGCGGGCGGACCGGGCTGGACGACCTGGCCGCGGTGATCGCCGGGGCCGGCGCGCTGGTGGTCGGCAACACCGGCCCGGCGCACCTGGCCGCCGCGCTCGGCGTGCCGGTGGTGAGCCTGTTCGCACCCACTGTGCCGTTCGGACAGTGGGGACCGTACCGGGTGCCGACGGTCCGTCTCGGTGACGCGGGCGCCGCGTGCCGGGACACCCGCGCCACGGTCTGCCCGGTCCCCGGGCACCCGTGCCTGTCGGCGGTCGAGCCGGGACGGGTGCTGGAGGCGTTGCGGCTGCTGCGCGTACCGGCGCCGGTGGCGGGCGGGGTGGCCGGATGAACATCCTGCTGTGGCACGTGCACGGCTCCTGGACGACGTCCTTCGTGCACGGCAAGCACCGCTACCTGGTGCCGGTCACCCCGGATCGCGGCCCGTACGGCCTCGGCCGGGCGCGCACCTACCCGTGGCCGGACAGCGCCGTGGAGGTCACTCCCGAGGAGCTGCGCGACACCGACGTGGATTTGGTGATCCTGCAGCGCCCGGAGGAGATCGACCTGGCCGCGGAGTGGCTCGGCCGCCGGCCGGGCCGCGACGTGCCGGCGATCTACGTCGAGCACAACACGCCCAAGGGCGACGTGCCCAACACCCGGCACCCGATGGCCGACCGCGACGACCTGCTGCTCACCCACGTCACCGCGTTCAACGAACTGTTCTGGGACAACGGCGGCACCAGGACCACAGTGGTCGACCACGGCGTCGTACCGCCCGCCGTCGAGTGGACCGGCGAACTCGACCGCCTCGCCGTGGTGATCAACGAGCCGGTACGCCGCTGGCGGGTCACCGGCACCGACCTGCTCGCCCGGTTCGCCGCGCTGGCGCCGCTGGACGTCTACGGGATGAAGGTGGACGGGCTCGCCGCCCACCTCGGCCTCCCGGAGGACCGGCTGACCAGCCACGACGACGTACCCCAGCACGCCATGCACGCCGAACTCGCCAAACGGCGCGCGTACCTGCACCTGTGCCGCTGGACCTCACTCGGCCTCAGCCTCATCGAGGCCATGACCATGGGCATGCCCGTGGTGGCACTGGCCACCACCGAGGCGGTGGAGGCGGTGCCGCCGGCCGCGGGCGCGCTGTCCACCCGCGTCGACACGCTCGTCGACGCCGCCCGTGGCCTGCTGGACGACAGGGAGTCCGCCCGCCGGGCGGGCGCCGTGGCCCGGGCCGCCGCCCGGGACCGCTACGGCCTGGAGCGATTCCTCGCCGACTGGGACCGGCTGCTGGAGGAGGAAGTATGCGCATCGCGATGATCTCGGAGCATGCCAGCCCGCTCGCCGTCCTCGGCGGGGAGGACGCCGGTGGCCAGAACACGCATGTCGCGGAGCTCTCCGCCGCGCTCGCAGCCGCCGGTCACGACGTGCGCGTCTACACCCGCCTCGACGCGGTGGACCTGCCGGTGAGCGTCCGCACCCCGGACGGGTACGAGGTGGTGCACGTACCGGCCGGGCCGGCCGAACCGGTGGCCAAGGACGACCTGCTGCCGTACATGCCGGCGTTCGGGCAGTGGCTGGCCGACCGGTGGCGCACCGGCGACTGGCAGCCCGAGGTGGTGCACGCGCACTTCTGGATGAGCGGGCTGGCGGGTCTCGCCGCGGCCCGCCGCGCCGGCGTGCCGGTGGTGCAGACGTACCACGCGCTCGGCACCGTGAAGCGCCGCCACCAGGGCGTGCAGGACACCAGCCCACCGGGCCGGGTCGAGCACGAGCGGAAGCTGGGCCGCTCGGTGGACCGGGTGGTCGCCCAGTGCCAGGACGAGGTCGCCGAACTGGTCCGGATGGGCGTGCCCCGGTCCCGGATGACAGTCGTGCCGTCGGGGGTGAACCTGACGACGTTCTCCCCGCTCGGCCCGGTCGCCGACCGCGACGGCGGCCGGGCCCGCATCCTCACCGTCGGCCGGCTGGTCGAGCGCAAGGGCTTCCAGGACGTCATCCGGGCCGTCGCCGAGGTGCCGGACGCCGAGTGCGTGGTGGTCGGCGGGCCGCCGGCCGGGCTGCTGGAGACCGACCCGTACGCGTTGCGCCTGCGCGCGCTGGCCCACTCCCTCGGCGTCGCCGACCGGGTGCGGCTGGTCGGCGCGGTCCCCCGGGAGGAGATGGGTCGCTGGTACCGGTCGGCCGACGTGCTCGTCGCCGCCCCCTGGTACGAGCCGTTCGGGCTCACCCCGCTGGAGGCGATGGCCTGCGGCGTACCGGTGGTCGCGACGGCGGTCGGCGGGCTGATCGACACGGTGGTGGCCGGACGCACAGGTGACCTGGTGCCGCCCCGGGAGCCGGCGGCCCTCGGCGCGGCGATCCGGGGCCTGCTCGGCGACCGGATCCGCCGCTTCGCCTACGCCACCTCCGCACTGGAGCGGGCCCGCACCCGCTACTCCTGGGCCACCACTGCCGACCGCCTCACCGAGCTGTACGGCGAGGTGGCCACCGTGCGCCGCCCGACCCGGGTGGTCGCCTGATGACGGCCGGGACGCCGGCCGCCGGCGCGACGGTGCTGGAGGACCACCTGAGCCTGCTGGCCGCCGCGCTGCTGCCGCTGCGGGAGGCGGAACGGATGCTGGCCCGCTGGGGTGCGGAACTCGCGCAGCGGCTGGCCGCCGGTGGCCGGCTGCTGGTGGCGGGCAACGGCGGCAGCGCCGCCGAGGCCCAGCACCTCACCGCCGAACTCGTCGGCAAACTCCGCCACGACCGCCAACCACTGTCCGCCATCGCACTGCACGCCGAAACCAGCGCCCTCACCGCCATCGCCAACGACTACGGATACGACGAAACCTTCGCCCGGCAGGTACGCGCCCACGGCCGACCCCACGACATCCTCCTACTCCTGTCCACCAGCGGCACCAGCACCAACCTCCTCACCGCCGCCCACGCCGCCCACCAGACCGGACTACGCTGCTGGGCCTTCACCGGACCCGCACCCAACCCCCTCGCCGACCTCTGCCACGAGCACCTGGCGATCGACTCGCCGGACGGGCAGGTGGTGCAGGAACTGCATCTGGTGGCCTCGCACGTGCTCTGCGAGTACGTCGAACTCGCGCTGCCCGCAGCGCTCGCCGCCCGGCCGGCGGCCGGGCCGGTTCGCGCCGGTGTCGAGGTCGTCCTCACCGAGCCGGACCTCACCGAGCCGGACCCGACGGCGCCGGCCGGCCGGGGAGGCCCGGCATGAGGGGACCGGTGGTGGTGCTCGGTGACACGCTGCTGGACCGCGACGTCGAAGGTCTGGTGAACCGGCTCTGCCCGGACTCCCCGGTGCCGGTGCTGGACGAGACCGTATCCGTCGACCGGCCCGGCGGCGCCGGGCTGGCCGCCGTCTTCGCCGCCGCGCAGGGCGCCGAGGTCGCGCTGGTCACCGCCGTCGCCGACGACGCGGGCGGGGCGCGGCTGGGCACGCTGCTCGCCGCCGCCGGGGTCCGGTTGTACGCGCTGCCGCTGGCCGGCGCCACCCCGGAGAAGATCCGGCTGCGGGTGCGCGGCCGGGTGCTGCTGCGCCACGACCGGGGCGGGACCGCCGGCGCGCCGGGTCAGCCGAGCGACGCCGTGCTGCGGCTGCTCGCCGACGCGTCCGCCGTGCTGGTCAGCGACTACGGCCGGGGCGTGGCGGGGCATCCGGCGCTGCGCGCCGCGCTGGCCGCCACCCGGGCGCCGGTGGTCTGGGATCCGCATCCGCGCGGGCCGGCCGCCGTACCCGGGGTGCACCTGGCCACCCCGAACGAGCCGGAGGCCCGCGAGCTGGCCAAGACGCCCCCGGGCGGGTCCCGCCTGGCCGTCGCGTCCCGCAGCGCGCACGCGTTGCGCCGCCGCTGGCAGGCGCGCGCGGTGGCGGTGACGCTCGGCGGGGATGGCGCGCTGCTCAGCCACTCCGGGTCCACGCCCCTGGTGGTGCCGGCGCCGCCCGCCGAGGGGGACACCTGCGGGGCCGGTGACCGGTTCGCGTCCACCGCGACGCTGGCGCTGGCCCGGGGCGCGCTGGTGTCCGAGGCGGTGCAGGAGGCGGTCGCCGAGGCGTCGGCGTACGTGGCCGGCGGCGGCGTCGCAGCCGCGCTGCCCGCGCCGGTGCGCGCGGTGGCCCCGGCGGTGGTCACCGGCGGCGGGGACCGGATCGGCGCCGGGGCGGCCGGCGAGGTGGTGGCCCGGGTACGCGCGGCCGGCGGCACGGTGGTGGCCACCGGCGGCTGCTTCGACCTGCTGCACGCCGGGCACGTCGCGACTCTCCAGGCGGCCCGGCAACTCGGGGACTGCCTGGTGGTCTGCCTCAACTCCGACGCCAGCGTGGCCGGGCTGAAGGGTCCGGAGCGTCCGGTCGTGCCGCAGGGCGACCGGGGACGGCTGCTCGCCGCGCTCGGCTGCGTCGACGCGGTGCTGATCTTCGACGAGCCGACCCCGGAGGCGGCGCTGTCCTGGCTGCGCCCGGACATCTGGGTCAAGGGCGGCGACTACGCCAGCGGCGGCGGCCCGGAGACGCTGCCCGAGACGGAGATCCTGGCCCGCTGGGGCGGTCACACGGTGGTCGTGCCGTACCTCGACGGGCGCTCGACCACCGACATGATCGCGGCGGCGCGGGCCGGGCGGGGCAGCGGCGGCTGGCCGGCCGTGCCGGTCGACCCGGCCGAGACCGCCGCGCAGGTCCGGTCCACGGCGAAGGGAGCACGATGAACGAGCGACGCATCCGACCCGGCGCGGTCGCGCCCGCCGGTGCGACGGTGGCGGCGTGAGCGCCGGCGCGCCCGGAGCCGGGCCGACCGTCCTGGTCACCGGCGGCTCCAGCGGGCTCGGCGCGGCGGTGGTCGCCGCGGTGGCCCGCGCCGGCGGGCGCCCGCTGGTGCTGGACCGGCAGCGTCCCGCCGACGGGGTGCCCTGGGTCGAGTGCGACCTGGCCGACACCCGCGCCGCCGAGGCCGCCACCCGCGACCTCGCGGAACGCTCCGGCGGGCTGGACGCCGTGGTCACCGCCGCCGGGATGGACGTACCCGGGAAGCTGGCCGACATCCCGGCGGAGACCTGGGAGCGGATCGTCACGGTGGACCTGCTCGCCACCGCCGCGGTGATCCGGGCCGCGCTGCCGTGGCTGGAGGCGTCGCGGGGCAGCATCGTCACCGTGGCCTCGACGCTCGGGGTGAAGGCGGTCGGCGACGCGACCGCGTACTGCGCGGCGAAGTTCGGGGTGGTCGGCTTCACCCGCGCGCTCGCCGCCGAACTGGCCGGCGCGGTCGGCGTGACGCTGCTGATCCCCGGCGGGATGCGGACCGCGTTCTTCGACGAGCGGGACGAGCAGTACCGCCCCGGCCCGGACGCGGTGCTCAACGAGCCGGCCGACACCGCCGCCGCGGTCATGTTCGCGCTGTCCCAGCCGGCCGGCTGCGCGGTACGCGAGATGGTGGTCTGCGCCGCGCAGGAGTCCTCGTACCCGTGATCCTGGTGCTGCGGGCGCTCGGGGTCGGCGATCTGGCCACCGCCGTGCCGGCGCTGCGCGGCCTGCGCGCCGGCCTGCCGGGCCGGGAGCTGGTGCTCGCCGCCCCGGCCTGGCTGGCGCCGCTGGCGGAGCTGACCGGGGCGGTCGACCGGGTGCTGCCCACCACCGGGCCGGACCGGATCGCCTGGACCGGCCCGCCGCCCGAGGTGGCGGTCAACCTGCACGGCCGCGGACCGCTGTCGCACCGGGCGCTGGCCGCCGTCCGCCCCGGCCGGCTGCTCGCCCACCGCAACCCGGACGCCGGCCACCCGGACGGCCCGGCCTGGGACGACGACGAGCACGAGGTCCGCCGCTGGTGCCGGCTGCTGCACGCGTACGGGCTGCCGGCCGACCCGGCGGACCTGGCGCTGCGGCGTCCGGCGGTGACCGGCGTACCGGCCGGGGTGACGCTGCTGCACCCGGGCGGCAAGATCCCGGCGAAGCGCTGGCCGGCGGACCGGTTCGCCCGGCTGGCCCGGGAGCTGGCCGCGCGCGGGCACCGGGTGGCGGTCACCGGCTCGCCGGACGAGCGGGCGCTGGCCGAGCGGGTCGCCCGCGACGCCGGGCTGCCGCCGGAGGCGGTGCTGGCCGGCCGGACCGGACTGGCCGAGCTGGCCGCGCTCGTGGCGGGCGCGCGGCTGGTGGTCAGCGGCGACACCGGCGTGGCCCACCTCGCCACCGGCTACGGCACCGCGTCGGTGGTGCTGTTCGGGCCGGTGCCGGCCGCGCACTGGGGCCCACCGCCGGACCGGCCCCGGCACCGGGCGCTGGGTGCGATCGAGCACACCACCGTCAACCGGGATTCGACCGGGTCGGGCCGGGTAGGAACCCACCCGACATTGAATGCCATCGGGATCGACGAGGTGGTGGCTGCGGTGGCCGACGTGGAACGGGTCTCCGGTGCGGTTGCGGCGTAGCGATCCGGGCCGGCCGGGGTACGCGCGCCGGCGGCGTGGCAAGGGCTGGCTGTTCCTCGACCCGACCGGCGAGCCGGTGCGCGACGCCGGGGAACTGGCCCGGCTGCGCGAGCTGGTGATCCCGCCCGCCTGGCGCGACGTGTGGATCTCGCCGTACCCGAACGGCCACATCCAGGCCACCGGCATCGACGCGGCGGGCCGCAAGCAGTACCTCTACCACCCGCACTGGCGGCGCAAGCGCGACGAGGCCAAGTTCGACCACGTGCTGGAGGTGGCCCACCGGCTGCCCGCGCTGCGCGACCGGGTCACCCACGACCTGTCGCTGCGCGGACTGCGCCGGGAGCGGGTGCTGGCCACCGTCGCCCGGCTGCTCGACATGGGCGCGTTCCGGGTCGGCAGCGACCAGTACGCCACCGGCGACGACCCCACGTTCGGGGTGTCCACGCTGCGTCCCGAGCACGCCCGCTCCCGGGGCGGCTGCGTGGTGTTCGAGTTCCCGGCCAAGGGCGGCATCGACCAGGTCCGCCGGATCGAGGACGCCGAGCTGTGCCGGGTGCTGCTCAACCTGCGCCGCCGCCGGCGCGCCCAGGAGCGGCTGTTCGGCTACTGGGACGGCCGGGCCTGGCGCGACGTGCGCAGCGACGAGGTGAACGACTACCTGCGCGACGCCAGCGGCGGCGAGATGACGGCGAAGGACTTCCGCACCTGGCACGCGACGGTGCTGGCCGCCGCCGAACTGGCCACTGTGGGTCCGCAGCGCTCCGCGACCGCCCGCAAGCGCGCCGTGGCGGCGGTGATGCGTTCGGTGGCCGACCTGCTCGGCAACACCCCGACGGTGGCCCGGACCTCGTACGTGGACCCGCGCGTGGTCGACCTCTACCACGACGGGGTGCTGGCGCCGGTGCAGCCGGAGATGCCGCGCGAGGCGGTGGAGAAGTCGGTGCTGGCGCTGCTGGAGGAGGAGGCCGGCTGACGCCGACCGGCCCCGCCGGTCCTGGGGGGAAGCGCGACGGGGCCGGAAATCTCGGCCGCCGGTGCGGTCCCGGGAGGCCACACCGGGCGGGGCCGCCCGCGGCCGGGACCGCCGCGGGCGCCGCGCCCGGCCCCCCGATATCCGTGGGCCCGCCACGAACGGCACGGGCCCGGGTTTCAGTATGTACGGGACAGGTTGACGGTGGATGCCGTGCTGTTGACGATCCGTGCCGGTTCCAGGTGACGGGTCCGGTACTCCTGAGGTGTCTCGCCCTGCGCCGCCCGGAAGACGCGGCTGAAGTGCGCCTTGTCCCGGAAGCCCCAGCGGGAGGCGACGACCTGGATCGGGCGGTCGCTCAGCGCCGGGTCGGCGAGGTCGCGGCGGCACCGGGCCAGCCGCTCGTCCCGGATGTACGCGGCCACCGTGGTCTCCTCGTCCTCGAAGAGCCGGTGCAGCGAACGCACCGAGATGTGGTGCGCGTCGGCGACCGCGCGCGGATCGAGCGTGGCGTCGCCGAGGTGCTGGCGCACGTACGCGCGTACCTGGGCCTGGAGTGCCCGGCGCCGGACCTCGGTGGGCATCTCGTCCTCGGAGACGAGATTGCGGCCGAGCAGCGTGGCGATCAGGTCGAGACCGACGGCGCCGAGCCGCTCCGCGTCGGCCGCGTGGTACTGCTCGGGGTTCGCGGTGATCCGGGTGAGGAAGTCGGCGACCAGCCCGCCGATGCCCTCGGAGCCGGACATCCGGCCGGCGAACAGGGGAGCGAGCCGGCGGGGCGGCAACGGCAGCGCGTCGTACGGCACCAGGGCCGCGATCGAGCGGGCGAACTCGGGTCCGGCGGGGTCGGCGTGGTGACTGAGTTCGTGCGGCCGGGAGCAGTCGTAGAAGGTGAGGTCGCCGGGGCGGCACCGGGCGCGCTGCCCCGCCTGGTCGGCCTGGCTGGTGCCGCTGAGCGTCAGCGCGAGCATGTAGTAGTCGGGGTCGGAGCGCTGGATCAGTTTCGCGGTGCGCACGCAGTCCACCGACGGGTAGTGGTGGCGGATGAGCTGCATGGGGCCCAGGTCGATGAACTCGGCCCGCGCCACGAAGTCGTCGGCGTGCGCGCTGTACACCCGCAGCGGCGTCGGGGTGCTCGCCATCGTGTCCAGCCATATGCCGAAGCGCTCCCGAGGCGGCAGCGCCCGCGTGTCGAGGACCTGCCGGTGCAGCTTCCCGTCCATCAACGACTCCCGTGTTCGTCACTCCCTGCACAAACAGGACGCCCCACGGGGCCGAAAAGCGACACCCGTGGGGCCGTGACGTCCGTCATTGACGGATCTGCGCACGTTCTGTTAGGAGTCCGTTCAGTCGTTCAGCACCTGGGACAGCCGGTCGCGGAACCGGCGCTCGGAATCGGTCACCGCGTCGCCGCCGAGGCCCAGGATGCCGCCGGTGGAGGCCGCGCCCACCACCTGCTCGGCGATGTCCACCAGCCAGTGCCGGTACGCCCCGGCCTGACCCTCGTCCACCCGTGCGGCGAGCAGCGCGGACGCCTGCCCGGCCCGGGCCAGCACGTCCTCGATCATCGCCTTCGGGTCCTGCGGCGTGAGCACCGGCAGTTCCGCGCCGGTCTCCGGGTCGCCCACCCGGTCGACGACCTCACCGGCCACGGCGGCGACCAGCGGGCTGGCCGACTCCCGGCCGGCGGCGATGGTCTCCAGCCCGGCGGCGTTCTCGGCCATGGTGCGGCGGGTGCCGTCGGACTCGGCGGCGGCCGCCGCGGTGAGCACCGACTGCGGCAGCCCCACAAGCAGTCCCCACTCCTCGTCGGAGACGCCGAACCGGGTGTACGCCGGCTGCTCGATCACGATCAGGCCCCTTTCGCCGTGGTCGTCGTTGTCGACGGGCGCCCCCGCGGCGCCCGGGTCAGGTTAGTCCAGCTCCAGCAGGCCCTGTTCGGACACCACGCGCACGGACAGCGTCTTGTAGCCCACCTCGTCGAAGAGCACGGTCATCCGGTCCTCCTCGTAGCTGAGCACCAGGCCGGCGCCCCACTCCGGGTGGCGGACCTGGCTGTGCACCGGGAACGGCCCGACCGCGCCGTCACCCGCGACACTGGTGCCGGCGTGGCAGTTGTCGCAGTGCCCGCAGACCTCGTTCATCTGCTCACCGAAGTACGCCAGCAGGGCCTGGCCCCGGCAGCCGGTGGTCTCGGCGAACGCGCGCATCATGTCGGTACGCGACCGGGTCACGGTCTGCTGCCGTTCCGCCTCGGCCAGCGCGGCGCGGCCGGACTCGGCGGCCGCCGGCGCGTACCGGGGTGCGCCGATGCGCTGCTTGGCGCGTGGCTCGGCGGCCCCGATCTGCTCCAGCAGGGACAGGTACTGCCCCAGCTTGCGCGGGCCGAGGCCGGTCAGCTCGCGCAGCTCCTTGCGGTTGCGGGCCTTGCCGCGCAGCACCGCGGCGAGCTCGGTCAGTTCCTTTTCGTCCGGCAGCCCACCGCTGAAGTAGCGCTGGAGGCCGACGTCCTCGGCGCGCCACAGCAGCAGCACCCGGGCCGGCGAGCCGTCGCGTCCGGCCCGGCCGATCTCCTGGAAGTAGCTGTCCGGCGAGTCGGGCAGCGCCATGTGCACCACCCAGGCGATGTTCGGCTTGTCGATGCCCATGCCGAACGCCGACGTGGCCACCATGATCGGCACCCGGTCGGCCAGGAACGCCTCGTGCAGCTCGTGCCGGGCCGCGGTGGGCATGCCGCCGTGGTAGAAGTCGGCCGGGTAACCGGCGCCGGTGAGCCGCTCGGCCAGCTCCTCGGCCGCCCGGCGGGTCGGCACGTAGATGATGCCGGGCCGCTCGTCGTCGCTCAGCAGCGCGATCAGCCGACGCCACCGGTAGTCCTCGGTCGGGCAGTGGGCCACCTCCAGGAAGAGGTTCGGCCGGTCCAGCCCGGAGACCACCACCTCCGGCTCGCGCAGCCGCAGCCGGGCGATGATGTCGTCGCGTACCGGCGGGGAGGCGGTCGCGGTGAGCGCCACCACGGGTGGCCGGCCCAGACCGTCGATCAGGTGACCGAGCGCCAGGTAGTCCGGCCGGAAGTCGTGGCCCCACGCCGAGATGCAGTGCGCCTCGTCGATCGCCACCAGCGCCGGCTTCAGTTCGCGGACCTCGGCGAGCCGGTCCGGGTTGCTCAGCGCCTCCGGCGTGATGAACAGGAACTCCGCGCGCCCGGCGCGGATGTCCTCGATCGCCTCGGCCTGCTGGGCGGCGCTCTCGTCCGAGCTGATCCGCACCGCGCGCAGCTCCGGGCGCTGCCGTTCGTTGAGCGCGGCGATCTGGTCCTGCTGCAACGCGAGCAGCGGGGAGATCACCACCGTCGGGCCGGGGATCAGGCTGGCCGGGATCTGGTAGATCGCCGACTTGCCGGCGCCGGTGGGCAGCACCACCAGGGCGTCGCGGCGCTTCATCACGGCGCGCATGGCGGCGAGCTGGTTGGGCCGCAGCGCGGTCCAGCCGAACAGGTTCCGCGCCGCCCGGCGCAGGCTGGAGGAGTGCGTGGTCAGTTTCATCAAGCGCCTCAGCTACCCCCGGTGATCCCGCGCGAAACCGTCCGGCCCGTCACCGGAGCCGGGGCAGGACCTCGCGCTGGTAGAGGTCGAACAGGCCCTGCCAGTGCGGGCCGGTGTTCGCCACGTAGACCTCGTCGAAGCCGGCCTTGGCGTACTCGTCGATCATCTCCAGGTGGGCGTCGGCGTCCCGGCCGCAGACGAACGCCTCCCGCACCTGCTCGGGCCGGACCAGTTCGGCGGCCTGCTCGAAGTGCCGGGGGGAGGGGAGCACCTGGGACAGCTCGCCCGGCACGCCCGCGTTGGGCCAGCGCTCGTACGCGATCCGCGCGCCCTCGTCGGCGGTGTCGGCGTACGCCGCCTTGAACCCGCCCTGGCACGGCTTGTCGCCGCCGCCGGACTCGCGGAACCGGCGCACCATGTCGGCGTCGGGCATGGTGCTGACGTAGCCGTCGCCGATCCGGCCGGCCAGCTCGATCGACTTCGGGCCGAACCCGGAGACGTAGATCGGCGGGGGAGTGTCCGGCCGGGTGTAGATGCGGGCGTGCTCGACCGTGTAGTGCTTGCCGTGGTGGTTGACGAACTCGCCGCGCCACAGCTCGCGGATCACCTCGACCGCCTCCTCCAGCATCTCCAGCCGTACGTCGGTCTGCGGCCAGGCGTCGCCCAAGATGTGCTCGTTGAGCGCCTCGCCGGTGCCCACGCCGAGCACGAAGCGGCCCTCGTGCAGCACCGCGCTGGTGGCCGCCGCCTGCGCGATGACGGCCGGGTGGATGCGCATGGTCGGGCAGGTGACAGCAGTGGTCACCGGGAGCCGGCAGACCTGGCTGAGCGCGCCGATGGTGGACCAGACGAACGGGCTCTGGCCCTGGGCGTCGACCCACGGGTGGTAGTGGTCGGAGATCCACAGTGCCTCGAAGCCGGCCTGCTCGGCGCCGCGCGCCTGGGCCAGCAGCTCCGCCGGGGTGTACTCCTCGCTGGACAGGAAGTAGCCGATCTTCATGGTGTGTGCCCTCTCCGCGGTGACCGGCGGGTCCGCCGGTGCCCGGACGGCTCCGTCGTGTCCGGACAGGGCAAGCCCTACCCCCGGCGGGCGGCTCCAACCCGGGCGGCGCGGGATCAGCGGCGGAACATGGCCCGGATCGCGATCAGCAGGAACAGGCCGCCGACCACCAGGCCGAGCAGGCGTACGCCGGGGATGTCGGCGGCGCTGGTGGCGTCGGCGAGCGGCAGAGCGGGCATGTGGGAACTCTCCCACGGGCCGTCCGGGTGCGCCAGCGGCTAACAGTAAGGATTGTTGACTATTTAGCTGCGCGGTGTGACCATGTCAGCACCCGCCGGCCCTGGCGGGTCCGTGGGGGAGACGGGGGTACGACAGCACATGAGCGAGCGGACCGTGGGATCGACCGGAGACCTGGCGGCGCTCGCCGCCGCCGTCCTGCAACCGGGGTTCGTCGGCACCACACCGCCGCCGTGGGTGTGCCGCTGGCTCGGCGAGGGCCTCGGCTCGGTCGTCCTGTTCGCCCGCAACGTCGTCGACCACGAGCAGGTCGCCACGCTCACCGCGAACCTGCGCGCCGAGCGGCCCGACGTCATCGTGGCGATCGACGAGGAAGCCGGCGACGTCACCCGGATCGAGTCCGCCCGGGGCAGCTCCCGTCCCGGCAACTACGCGCTCGGCGCGGTCGACGACCCGGCCCTGACCGAGGAGGTCGCGCGCGACCTCGGCGCCGAACTGGCGGCCGTCGGCGTGACGCTCGACTACGCCCCGGACGCCGACGTCAACTCCAACCCGGCCAACCCGGTCATCGGGGTGCGCTCCTTCGGCGCCGACCCGGACCTGGTCGCCCGGCACACCGCCGCCTGGGTACGCGGCCTGCAGTCCGGCGGCGTCGCGGCCTGCGCCAAGCACTTCCCCGGGCACGGCGACACCCGGGTCGACTCGCACCACGACCTGCCCCGCATCGGCGGCGACCGGGCCCGCCTCGACGCGGTCGAGCTGGCCCCGTTCCGTGCCGCCGTGGCGGCCGGGGCGCAGGCGGTGATGACCGGTCACCTGCTGGTGCCGGCGCTCGACCCGGAGCTGCCCGCCACGCTCAGCCCGCGCGTGCTCGGCGGCCTGCTGCGCGAGGAGATGGGCTTCGGCGGCGTGGTGGTCACCGACGCGGTGGAGATGCGCGCGGTCGCCGACCGGTACGGCTTCACCGGCGCCGCGGTGCGCGCGCTGGTGGCCGGCGCGGACGCGATCTGCGTGGGCGGGGAACGGGCGACCGAGGCCGACGCCCGCGAGCTGCGCGACGCCATCGTCGCGGCGGTGATCAGCGGGGAGCTGCCCGAGGAACGGCTCGCCGAGGCGGCCAAGCGGGTCGGTCAGCTCGCCGCGTGGAGCGTCGCCGCCCGCGCCCGCCGGGTCGCCGGTCCGCCGTCGGCCGACGGCTCACCGATCGGGCTGACAGCCGCCCGCCGCGCGGTACGGGTCACCGGCGACGCCGGGCTGCTGCCGCTGACCGGCCCGGCCCACGTGGTGGAGTTCGCGCCGCCGCGCAACATCGCCATCGGCGAGGAGACGCCGTGGGGCATCGCCGCGCCGCTGACCCACCTGGCGCCCGGCACCACCACCGCCCGCTACGCCGCCGACGCCGTACCGGCCGACCCGGGCGCGACGCCCGCCGGCCGGCCGCTGGTGCTCGTGGTACGCGACCTGCACCGCCACGACTGGATGCGCGACGCGGTACGCCGGGCGCTCGCCGCCCGTCCCGACGCGGTGGTGGTCGAGCTGGGCGTGCCCGAGCTGGTCACCGGCGCGGTGCACCTGGCCACCCACGGCGCCACCGCCGCCGCGGCGCGAGCCGCCGCCGAGGTGCTGACCGGGGCGCGCTGACTCCCGGCCCGGCCGGGTGGGGAGGTCCCCCGGCCGGGCCGGGCCTCACGGCTTGCCGGCCACCAGGTCGGCGTACTCGGGGTGGCGTTCGATGAACGAGGCCACGAACGGGCACTGCGGCACCACCCGGCCGCCCCGGGCGCGGACCTGGTCCAGCGCGCCCCGGACCAGCGCGGCCCCGACGCCCTGACCCTGGAACCGGTCGTCGACCTCGGTGTGCGTGAAGACCAGCGTCTCGCCCCGGAGCGTGTACGCGGTGAACCCGGCCAGCGCGTCGTCCACCAGGATCTCGAAACGGCGCTTCGCGGTGTTCTCCTCGACCAGAAAACTCACCGGATCATTCTCCCTCCGGGCCCGGCCAGCCGGTCCAGTTCGGCCAGCAGCCGGTCCACCTCGTCGACGGTGTTGTAGTGGTAGACGCTCGCCCGCACCGCGCCGCCGCTGCCCCGCAGGCCCATGCCCTCGAAGTACTCGTAGGCGTAGTAGTCGCCGTGCGACAGGCACAGGCCCGCCTCGCCCAGCGCCGCCGCGGTCTGCGCCGGGGTCGCTCCGGCCACCCGGAACGACACGGTCGGGCAGCGCCGCGCCGGTGCGCCGTACACGGTCACGAACGGGCGATCGGCCAGCCCGGCGACCAGCCGGTCGAAGACCGCCTCCTCGTGCGCCTGCGCGGCGGCCAGGCCGGCGCGTACCCGCTCCCGCCGGTCGCCGGTCGCGGCCGGATCCAGACCGGCCAGGTGGTCCACCGCGGCGGTCACGCCGGCCAGCAGCGGGAAGCTCGGCGTGCCGTACTCGAACCGGTCCGGCACCCCGTCGGCGGAGGGGAGCAGCTTCGCCGGGCGCAGCGCCTCCCAGCGCGCCGGGTCGGCGACCATCGCCGCCAGGTGCGGCCCGGACCACTTGTACGCGCTCGTCACCAGGAAGTCCGCGCCGAGCGAGGCCGCATCGGTCGGGCCGTGCGGCACCGAGTGCACGCCGTCCACGCACACCAGCGCCCCGGCGGCGTGCGCGGTCTTGGCGATCGCCGCCACGTCCGGCACGGTGCCGATCGCGTTGCTGCCGGCGGTCACCGCGACCAGCCGGGTGCGCTCGGTGACCAGGTCGGCGTACTGGCCGGCGGGCAGCTCGCCGGTCGCCGGGTCGAACTCGGCCCAGCGCACGGTGGCGCCGGCCGCCTGCGCGGCCTGCACCCACGGGCGGACGTTCGCGTCGTGGTCCAGCCGGGACACCACCACCTCGTCGCCCGGACGCCAGCCGGCGCCGAGCGTCCGGGCCAGCGTGTACGTCAGCGCCGTCGCGCTCGGCCCGAGCACCACGCCCGACGGCTGCGCGCCGAGCAGGTCGGCGACGGCGGCCCGCGCCCCGGCGACCAGATCCAGCGCCCGGCGGCCGGGCAGGAACGCGGTGCTGCGGTTGCCCGTCGCGGCGCGCATCGCCCCGGCCACCGCCTCGACCACGGCGGCGGCGGTCTGGGTGCCCCCGGCGCCGTCGAAGTGGGCGAATCCCTCGCCCAGGGCAGGGTAGGCGGCCCGGACCCGGGCGACGTCGAAAACCATTCCGGAACCCTAGCGCGCACCCTGGACACCCTGCCCGGCGTGGCCGTCCCGCGCTCGCCCGCGAGGCCGCTGTGGCGTTCGCCGCCTATCCTTGGACGGGTGACGATCCGACGCGCCACCTCCGCCCCCGCCCGTCGCGCCGCCGGTCTGCTCGCCGGCCTCGCCCTCGGCGCCGCACTGCTCGCCGGATGCAGCTCCGAGGGCGCCGAGACCGACTGCGGTCTGGACGCCTGCACGATCACCTTCGACCGCGGCGTGGACGCCAGCGCCCGGATCCTCGGCGTCGAGGCGAAGCTGATCGGCGCCGACGGCGACCAGGTCACGGTCGAGGTCGCCGGGGAACAGCTCTCGCTCACGGTGGGCCAGCAGGCCACCGAGGTCGCCGGCTTCCAGGTCAGCCTGGACAGCGTCAACGAGCAGCAGGTGGTGGTGCGGGTCGCGCGCGACCTCAGCGCCTGATCCGTTTCGGCCGTCCCGGCGGGCGGCGACGTTTGGAAAATCGCCCGCCGGGAGATTGAGGGCTCATGTCTCTCACCCGGAACGCCGGAGCCACCGCCGCCCAGGCTCGAAACAGCCGGTGGCTCGAACTGTTGACCCGTGCCGGCTTCATCGGTTACGGAATCGTGCACCTTCTCCTCGCCTGGCTGGCGCTGCAGATCGCCTTCGGCAAGTCGGGCGAGGAGGGAAATCAGAACGGCGCGCTGCGCACCCTCGGTGAACAGCCGCTCGGGAAGTTCCTCCTGATCGCAATGGCGGTCGGCCTGTTCGCCATGGCGATCTGGCAGGCCTTCGAGGCGATCTCCGGCCACGTGTCCAAGACCGGCAAGGAGCGACTGTTCGAACGGATCGCCTCGGTGGTCCGGGTCGTCGTCTTCGTCTGGCTCGGCTGGACCGCGATCAAGGTCTTCCAGGACGCCAGCTCCAACGCCTCGGACCAGCAGCAGCAGCTCTCCGAGAAGCTGATGGCCTCCGACGGCGGCCGGTGGCTGGTCGGGCTGGCCGGCCTCGCGCTCGCCGGGCTCGGCATCGGCATGGTGATCTACGGCCTGAAGAAGAAGTTCGAGCGCAACCTGAAGACCGGCGAGATGAGCCCGAAGACCCGGCAGCTCACCCGTCGCCTCGGCATGGCCGGGTACGCCTCCCGAGGCGCCGTGTTCGCCGTCGCCGGCGTGCTGGTCGTGATCGCCGCCGTGAACTACGACCCGGAGAAGGCGCGTGGCCTCGACGCCGCGCTGCGGACGCTGCGCGACCAGGCGTACGGGCCGTGGCTGCTGGCGCTCATGGCGCTCGGCATCGCCGCGTTCGGTGTCTACTGCTTCTTCCAGTCCCGGTACCGCAAGGTCTGATCCTGGTCGATACCCGGGCCGCCGGGCACCATTGGGCCTTTGCCCGATGCCCGCCCGTCGGAGGGAGAGAGAGTTCGTGCAGAGTTACGTCGTGACCGTCGCCGCCGCGCTCGCCGCGGCGGCGATCGCGTTGGTGCTGGCCCAGGTGGTGCACCGGGTCACCCGCCGTCTCGGCCGCCGCTCGCTGCTGATGACCGAGCTGACCGAGCACGCGCACCGCGCGTTCCAGGTCGCGGTCACGGTGGCCGCGGTGCAGTTCGCGGTCCGGTTCACCACCGCGTACGCGGTCGGCAGCCCGTGGCGGCAGTTCGTCCTGCACACGCTCGTGCTGGCGACGATCGCCGCCGCCGCCTGGCTGGTGGCCTCGCTGCTGGTCGTGGCGGAGGACACCGCGCTGGCCCGGTTCCGGGTCGACGTGCCGAACAACAGGCACGCCCGCCGGGTGCGTACGCAGGTGGTGCTGCTGCGCCGGCTCACCATCGCGGTGATCGTGATCCTCACGGTCGGCGTGATGCTGATGACGTTCCCGGCGGTACGCGGCGTCGGAGCCGGTGTGCTGACCTCCGCCGGTGTGATCGCCGCGGTCGCCGCGCTGGCCGCGCAGAGCCTGCTCGCCAACGTCTTCGCCGGCCTCCAGCTCGCATTCAGCGACGCGGTACGCCTGGACGACGTGGTGGTGGTCGAGGGGGAGTGGGGCCGGATCGAGGAGCTGACGCTCAGCTACGTGGTGGTGCAGATCTGGGACGACCGCCGGCTGATCCTGCCCACCTCGTACTTCACCAGCCGGCCGTTCCAGAACTGGACCCGTACCGAGGCGGCGGTGCTCGGCACCGCCGAGTTCGAGCTGGACTGGGCCGTCCCGGTGCAGGCGATGCGGGAGGAGCTGCGGCGGCTGTGCGAGGGCACCGAGCTGTGGGACGGCCGGGTCTGCGTGCTCCAGGTGACCGACGCGACCGGCGGCATGGTCAAGGTCCGCGCGCTGGTCAGCGCCGCCGACGCGGGCAGCCTGTGGGATCTGCGGTGCCTGGTCCGCGAGCACCTGGTGACCTGGGTACGCGACCAGCGCCCGACCGCCCTGCCCCGGCTGCGCGCCGAGGTCGGCGACACCACCGGCCCGCTGCCCTGGCAGACGGTGCAGCCGCGCCGCCCGGTACGCCGCCCGGCCGGCACCGAGGCGCCCGACGACGCGCGTGTCTTCGGCGGCAGCGACGACGGCGAGGCCCGCAGCGAGGTGTTCGTGGGCCGGGAGGAGCACGCCGAGGCGCGTCGCTGACCCCGTACCCGATCGGAGCCCCCGGCCGCCCACGGCGCCGGGGGTTCGGCGCGTTCGGGCGGCTTTCCGGCCGGACGGGTTTGGCCGGGCGGTTGCGGGGGACGTGGTGCGCACGCCCCGGATCCGGTGCCCGGCACCGGGTTGCGGCGGCGCGCGGCCGGGCGGACCGGCCGCGCCGCGCAGGATTGACGGGCGGCGACTCCGGGCATACAGCGCGGTGATGACGAAAGGAGGACAGCATGGCTGACGTCGCGAGTCGCAGCACGTCGCGGACCGGGAGCGAACCGTCCACCGCCGAACTGGTACAGCGCGCCACCGAGCAGGTCACCCGCCTGGTGCGGGACGAACTGGCCCTGGCCCGTGCGGAGCTGACCCAGAAGGGCAAGCACGCCGGGATCGGGATCGGTCTGTTCGGCGGCGGCGGGGTGATGGCGCTCTACGGCGCCGGTGCCCTGGTCGCCACCGTGATCCTGCTGCTGGCACTTGTCATGCCGGCGTGGCTGGCCGCCCTGATCGTGGCGGTGGCGCTGTTCCTGCTCGCCGGGATCCTGGCGCTGGTGGGCAAGAAGCAGGTCAGCCGTGCCGTCCCGCCGGTGCCCCAGGCGGCGGTCCGCAGCGTCCGGGCGGACGTCGACACGGTCACCGCCGCGGTGAAGGACGGGAGGCGGGCATGACCGGTAACGGGACCGGGGACGTGGCGGCGCTCCGGGAGGAGATCCGCCGGACCCGGGTGGAGCTCGGTGAGACGATGGAGCTGCTCGCGGCCAGGGCCGATCCGAAGGCGCTGGTGCGGCACTCCGCCGAGGCGGCGAAGGCGCGGATGCGTGAGCAGGCGTCGCTGACCGCGGCCCGGGTGCGCGGGCGGGCGGCGGAGCGGGCCCGGCTGGTCCGGGCGCAGGCGTACGAGAAGGGTGAGGCGGTCGGGCGCAACCCGTTGCCGTGGGCGGCCATCGCGGCCGGCGCGCTGGTGACCGCGGTGGTGCTGGTGATCGTCCGAGGGAGGCGCAGGTGAGCGGGAAGATCGGCAAGGCGGCGTACAGGCCGGTGGGGGTGCTGCTCGGCCTGGCCGCCGGTACCGTCGCCGGCGCGATCTTCCGCCAGGTCTGGAAGGTGACGGCGGGCGACGGCGAGGCGCCGAGCGCGACCGACGAGGACCGCCGTTGGGGCGAGGTGCTCGCCGCCGCGGCCCTGCAGGGGGCCATCTTCGCGGTGGTGCGGGCCGCCGTCGACCGGGGCGGAGCGGTGGGCGTACGCCGGTTGACCGGTCGCTGGCCGGACTGAGGTAAAGGCCGGAAAGGCCCCTTTCCCGAGCGCGGGGAAGGGGCCTTTCGCATGGCTCCGGCGGGGCCGCGTAGCGCCGTCCGCGCGACCTTCAGGTCACATGTCGGAGAATTTCGTCCGCTAGGCTGTGCGAAGTTTTTGCGTACGTGGTTTGCTGTCTCACGCTGTTGAGAGACGCGTGGGTTGAGAGAAGTCTCCTGCATTGGGGGCCGCCTCAGGCGCCGCTGCTCGAAAACGGCCAATCGGCCGCACGGCGTGCTCGGCCGCCAGTTTTAGAAGGAGATACACATGGCGCAGGGAACCGTGAAGTGGTTCAACGCTGACAAGGGCTTCGGCTTCATCACCGTCGACGGCGGGGGTGCTGACGTGTTCGTCCACTTCTCGGCCATCCAGACCAGCGGCTACCGCACGCTGGAGGAGAACCAGCGGGTGGAGTTCGAGATCGCCCAGGGTCAGAAGGGTCCGCAGGCCGAGCAGGTCCGCCCCATCTGAGTCTCACCGCACCGGCCGCGCCGGCCGGTGCCGGAAGCCCCGCATCCCGCACGGGAGGCGGGGCTTCACCGTGCCCGGCGCCTCAGCGGCGCCGCGCCCGCATGCCCCACCAGAGCCCGGCCAGTCCGATCAGGACGAGCACCGGACCGGCCGCCGCCCAGATCCGCTGGTCGCTCATGACGCTGCCCTCGACGTACCCGAGGCCCAGCACCGTCCACAGCGCACCGAGCACCACGGCGAGCAGGCCCAGGGTGAGCCGGAACCAACCCCTCATCGTTCCCCCTCCGACGACGACAGTCCCGCTCCAGCATGCCCGCCGCCGCCGGCGCCCGGCGGCGCCGCGCCGGCCGGCCGGCTCACCACCGGTCGTGCACCTGCGGGCGGATCAGCTCGTCGTAGGTGGCCCGCACCGCGGCCAGCTCCACCTCGGTCAGTGCCGGCTGCCCGGCCGCCTCGGCGTTGCGCCGCGCCTGCTCGGGGGAGCGGGCACCGGGGATCACCACAGTCACGCCGGGCTGGTCGAGGACCCACCGCAGCGCGAACTGCGCCATCGTACGGTCGTCGCCGACCAGCGGCGCGAGCCGGCGCACCGCGGCCAGGCCGCTGTCGTAGTCGACGCCGGAGAACGTCTCGCCCACGTCGAACGACTCGCCGTGCCGGTTGAACGTGCGGTGGTCGTTCGCCGGGAACGTGGTGTTCTCGTCGTACCGGCCGGAGAGCAGGCCGCTCGCCAGGGGCACCCGGGCGATGATCCCGACCCCGGCCGCTGCGGCGGCGGGCAGCACCTGCTCCAAGGGCTTGTGCCGGACCGCGTTGAGGATGATCTGCACGCTGGCGACACCGGGCCGGGCGATGGCGGTGAGCGCCTGGTCGCAGGTCTCCACGCTGACGCCGTACCCGGCCACGCGGCCCTCGTCGACGAGCGTGTCGAGCGCGTCGAAGACCCGGTCGTCGGCGAAGACGGCGGTGGGTGGGCAGTGCAGCTGCACCAGGTCGAGCGTGTCGACGCCGAGGTTGGCCCGGGACCGGTCGGTCCAGGCCCGGAAGTTCTCCGGCGTGTACGCCTCCGGCGTCTGCTCCACCCGGCGGCCCATCTTGGTCGCCACGGTGAGCCCGTGCCCGGGGCGGGAGCGCAGGAACCGGCCGATCAGCGCCTCGCTGCGGCCGTCGCCGTACACGTCGGCGGTGTCCAGGAAGGTGACGCCCGCGTCGACGGCGGCGGCGAGCACGGCGAGCGCGTCGTCCTCGCTGACCTCGCCCCAGTCCGCGCCGAGCTGCCACGCGCCGAGTCCGATGATGCCGACGTGCCGGCCGAGCCGGTCGAAGCTGCGCTGTTCCACCCGGTCGAGCCTAGTGAGCCGCTTGCCGTGGCGCGCGGCGGGCCGTACGGTCTAACAAGACGTACGTACGGTTTGGAGGCTGTCATGTGGGATCCACGCACCTACCTGCGCTACGGCGACGAGCGGTCCCGGCCGTTCCACGACCTGCTGGCCCGCGTCGGCGCCGAGCACCCGCGCGCCGTGGTCGACCTCGGCTGCGGCCCCGGCACCCTCACCGCCACGCTCGCCGGCCGCTGGCCCGCCAGCCGGGTCACCGGCCTCGACTCCTCCCCGGAGATGATCGACCGGGCGGGCGCCGAGGGCGGTCCGGTCACCTACGCGGTCGGCGACGTCCGCGACTGGCGACCGGAGCCGGACGTGGACGTGCTGGTCGGCAACGCCGTGCTCCAGTGGGTGCCGGAACACCGCGACCTGCTCCGCCGCTGGGCACACGCGTTGCCGACGGGCGCGTGGATGGCGTTCCAGGTGCCCGGCAACTTCGACGCGCCCTCGCACCGGCTGCTGCGCTCCGTCGCCGCGGGGGACCGGTGGCGCGACGCGCTCGCCGGAGAGCTGCGCGAGGCACCGGTCGACGAGCCGGTCGGCTACGCCACGCTGCTGACCGACGCGGGCTGCGCGGTCGACGCCTGGGAGACTACGTACGTGCATCTGCTGCCCGCCGCCGGCGCCGACCACCCGGTGCTGGCCTGGATGGAGGGCACCGCGCTGCGCCCGGTCCGCGCCGCGCTGGACGCCGCCGGCTGGGCCGCCTTCCGCGCCGAGCTGGGGGTACGGCTCGCGCAGGCGTACCCGGTGCGGCATGGTCAGGTGTACTTCCCGTTCCGCCGGATCTTCATGGTGGCCCGCACCGGCGCCCGCGCAGAGGAGAACTCGTGACCGACCTGCCCACCTTCATCGCCGGACTGCCCAAGGTGGAGCTGCACGTGCACCACGTCGGCTCGGCCTCGCCCCGGATCGTCGCCGAGCTGGCCGCCCGGCACGAGGGGCGCAGCCCCGTCCCGGCCGACCCGGAGGCGCTCGCCGACTACTTCGCGTTCCGCGACTTCGCCCACTTCATCGAGGTCTACCTCAGCGTGGTGGACCTGATCCGCGACGCCGACGACGTCTGGCTGCTCACCCACGAGGTCGCCCGGGAGCTGGCCCGCCAGCAGGTCCGCTACGCCGAGCTGACCGTCACGCCGTACTCGCACGTCAACCGCGGCATCCCGGCGCCGGCGTTCTGCGAGGCGATCGAGGACGCCCGCAAGCGCGCCGAGGCCGACTTCGGCATCGCGCTGCGCTGGTGCTTCGACATCCCCGGCGAGGCCGGCCTGCCCGCCGCCGAGCAGACGCTGCGGATCGCGCTCGACGAACGACCCGACGGGCTGATCAGCTTCGGCCTCGGCGGCCCCGAGATCGGGGTACCCCGGCCGCAGTTCAAGCCCTGGTTCGACCAGGCCCGGGCGGCCGGGCTGCGCTCGGTGCCGCACGCCGGCGAGACCACCGGCCCGGAGACGATCTGGGACGCGCTGCGCGAGCTGGGCGCCGAGCGGATCGGCCACGGCATCTCCGCCGCGCAGGACCCGGCGCTGCTGGCCCACCTCGCCGAGCGGCGCATCCCGCTGGAGATCTCCCCGACGTCCAACGTGCGCACCCGGGCCGTACCGAGCCTGGACGCGCACCCGCTGCCGCGGCTGGTCGAGGCCGGCGTGCCGGTCAGCATCAACTCCGACGACCCGCCGATGTTCGGCACCACGCTCAACGACGAGTACGCGGTGGCCGCCCGGCTGCTGCGACTCGGCCCGGACGGGGTGGCCGCGCTGGCCCGCGACGCCGTCGCCGCGGCGTTCCTGGCACCGGCCGAGCAGGCCCGGATCACCGCCGAGATCGACGCGTACCTGGGGAGCGCGGCGGGCTGAGCGGCCGTACGGGCGCCGGCCGCCGGGACATCCGGGGCGGCCGGCGCCGCACGGTCAGCATCAGCCCGGCCAGCGCCAGCGCGGTGAGCGCGGCGGCGGGACCGGGCGCGACGGGCGGGGGCCGGACGGGACCGTGCGCGAGCACCGGGTCCTGCCACACCGCGAGCGTGAGCGCGATACCCACGCCGATGACGGCGGCCCAGCGGAGCAGACGACTGACGGCCGGTGGCATGACGGTCACCTCGCGCCCGGGATCGACGGGAGAGCGCGCGCGACGGGAGCGAGGTGTGGGGGGACCGGACTCCCGCCGCGCGCATGATCCGTCGGCCGGAAGGTCTTACGGGGCGTCCCGGCCGACGGAACTGATGGGTTCTGTCAACGATCCTGGCAGTTCACGCCGGTTTCGCGGCCGTCGTTAAACCACCTTTAAGGAGAACTTGCGCCCGTACACAGCCACGGGTCAGCGCGGGCGCGGCCAGCGCCGCCCCGGACGCGGCTCGCGTGCCTCCCGGGCCATCCGCCCGACCAGCCCGAACCGGTTCACCGGCCGGGGTGCCGCGTCCGGGTCGGCCAGCAGCATCACCACGCTCGCGCCGCCGAGCCGGGCCCGGTCGATGCTCACCGAACCGTTCGCCTGCAACGCGACCCGCTTGGCGATGTCCAGCCCGAGGCCGGTGGAGCCCTTGTCGCTCTCGCCCCGGCGCAACGCCCGGTCCGGGTCGGCGATGCCCGGCCCGGCGTCGTCGATGCGGATCGCCACCCAGCCGTCCCGGCGGCTCACCGCCACCTCGAACGCGGTGCCCTGCGGCGTGTACCGGAACACGTTGCCGATCACCGCGTCCAGCGCGGCGGCCAGCTCGGCGCGGGGCACCGGCGCCGGGATGCGCAACTGCGCCCCGACCACCCGGTGCGGCCGGTTCTGGTCCCCGGCCAGCGCCGACCAGAAGACCATCCGGTCCCGGACCACCTCGCTCACGTCGCACGACGCCGGCGCCGACTCCTGGGCGACCGCCTTGCGGGTCGTCTTGATGAGCTGGTCGACCTCGCCCTCCAGCGTGACGATCGCCTGCCGGATACGCCGGATGCCGCGCCGCCGGTCCAGCTCCGCCTCGCTGAACGTGCCGATGCTCGTGTCGTCGGACTCCAGCGCCTCGGCGTCCAGCCGCAGCGCGGTCAGCGGCGTACGCAGCCGGTGCGACAGGTCGGCGACCAGTTCGTGCTCGTCGGCGCGCAGCGCCACCAGCCGTTCGGTCATCCGGTTGAACGCGTGCCCGGCCTCGGCCAGCTCACGTGGGCCGGTCGGCTCGACCCGTACCCCCAGCTCGCCGTCGCCCACCGCGAGCGCCGCCTTGACCAGGTCGCCGGTGGCGTCCACGGCCCGGGCCGCCACCCGGTCGACCACCGCGACCGCCGCGCCGACCAGCGCCAGGCCGATCGCGAGCAGCAGCAGCCACCGCCCGCCGCCGCCGGAGTCGAGCACCTCGTCGGGGACGAAGACCTCCACCACCGCGACCCGGTCACCGAGCACCACCGGGTCCAGCCGCAGCACCCCGCCGTCCACCTCGGTCACCACCGAACGCCGCTGCGCGGCGGCGTCGGCGAGCACCCGCGGGTTCGCGCGGCCGGCCGACTCGTCCGCGCCGATGCCGTG
Source organism: Micromonospora sp. BL1 (assembly GCF_003667485.1). NCBI lineage: Bacteria > Bacillati > Actinomycetota > Actinomycetes > Micromonosporales > Micromonosporaceae > Micromonospora > Micromonospora sp. BL1. Next base: position 1,996 of record NZ_RCVK01000276.1, on the reverse strand, counting down.
CACCACCGGTCGCTTGGCCGGATCGTCGCCGGCCGCGGCGGCCACCGCCCGCTCGATCGTCGCGGTGTCCGTACTGACCGCCAGCGCGCCGGTCACCAGCGCGGCCCGGCGCGCGGCGTCGGCCAGCTCCGCCTCCCGGGTCCGGTCGGCGAGGGTCAGCCCGAGCGGGACGAGGAAGGCGAGCGCGATCAGGCCGCACAGGCCGGCGGTGAGCCCGGCGAGCGTGAGCCTCAGTCCGGCGCCACCAGCCGGAAGCCGACCCCCCGCACGGTGCGCAGGTAGCGCGGCTTCGCCGCGGACTCGCCCATTTTGCGGCGGAGCCAGTACAGGTGAACGTCGATGGTCTGGTCCTCGCCGACCGATGGCTGCCGCCATACCTCCTCCAAGAGTTCCCGCCGGGACACTACCCGGCCGGGACGTGCGGCGAGATACGCCAGCAGGTCGAATTCCTTGCGGGTCAGGGCCAGCGCCTCCCCGTCCAGCACGGCGCTGCGCTCGCCGACGTCGACGCGCAGGCCGCCGACCGTGTGCACGGCCGGCGCGACGGTACGGCTGGCCCGGCCCGCCCGGCGCAGCACAGTGGTGATCCGGGCGTCCAGGTGCGCACCGGTGAACGGCTTGACCATGTAGTCGTCCGCGCCGGCGCGCAGCAGCCGCACCACCGACTGCTCGTCGTCACGGGCGGTGGCGATGATGATCGGCACGTCGGTGATGCCGCGCAGCATGCGCAGCGCGTCCGAGCCGTCCAGATCGGGCAGGCCGAGATCGAGCACCACCAGATCCGGTGTCTCCGCGGCGACCCGGCGCAGCGCGTCCAGCGCGGTGCCGACCGCGTGCACCGCGTGCCCCCGGTCGGTCAGCGATCGCAGCATGGCGCCGCGCACGACGTGGTCGTCTTCGACCAGCAGGACGGTTGCCACGTCAGCACCGTACTCGGCGTGGCAAGCCGGTCGCGTTGCGGCGGTCCGGCCAACCGGGCAAGCTGGGACGGCGATGACGTTCACGCTCTTCCCCGACACCCGCCTCACGCTCGCCCGCGACGCGCTGGCCGGCCTGTCGGTGGGCGACGCCCTCGGTTCCCAGTTCTTCGTCCCCGGCGGGGCGGTCGCCCCGTGGCCGGATGCCTTGCCGCCGGGCCCGTGGCTGTGGAGCGACGACACCGAGATGGCGTGTTCCGTGCTCGACGTGCTCGCCAGGCACGGCCGGATGGAGCCTGACGCCCTCGCGCTCGCCTTCGCCGCGCACTACGACCCGGCCCGCCGCTACGGCGCGGGCGCGGTCGAGCTGCTCGAACTCATCCGGGCGGGCACGCCGTGGCCGGTGGCCGCCGCGTCCGCGTTCGACGGGCAGGGCTCCTGCGGCAACGGCGCCGCCATGCGCGTCGCCCCGCTCGGCGCCTGGCACGCCGACTCCACCCGCCGCGCCGCCGAGCAGGCCCGCGCCTCGGCCGAGGTGACCCACGCCCACCCGGAGGGCGTCGCCGGTGCGGTGGCTGTCGCGGTGGCCGCCTCGCTCGCCGCCCGCGCCCGCCTCGACGGCGGCCGGCCCGAACCGGCCCGGTTGCTCACCGCCGTCGCCGGGGCGCTCGACCCGGCCGGTGAGGTGCACCGGGGGGTACGCCGGGCCGCCGCGCTGCTCGGTCACTCCGCCGCCGCGGCGGCCGACGCGCTCGGCAACGGCTCCCGGGTGACCGCGCAGGACACCGTGCCGTTCACGCTCTGGGTCGCCGCCACGCTGCTGCACGACTACCCCGCCGCGATCCGCGCCTGCGTCGAGGCGGGCGGCGACGTGGACACCACGGCCGCCATCGTGGGCGGGATCGTGGCCGCGTACACCGGGGTCGGCGCGCCGGGTGGTGTGCCGGAGGGCTGGCTGACCGCCCGCGAGCCGCTCCCCACCTGGCTCCCCAACCCCGCCTGACCGCCCGCCCTCCCTCGCCGGCCATGTTGGTCGTGGGTACGCGCGCCGGTTCGGGGAGGTGGCGGGGTCGAGGCCC
>NZ_RCVK01000024.1:0-452 GCF_003667485.1 Micromonospora sp. BL1 | reverse complement strand
GTTATATACAGTAACCTTCTCGCCACAATCTTTAAACTGATGAAGGATGCTGCTAACTTCATCATCTAATGATAATTTTCCTTCTTCTATCAATAATGCAATACATGCCGCAGTAAATTGTTTTGTCATTGAACAAGCATGAAATACGGTATTTTCATCAATTGGAATACTATACTCCAGGTTGGCTTCCCCATATCCTTTGCTAAATATCATCTCACCATCTTCTACAACTGCAACGGCAATGCCAGGATAGTTTTTTCTGTCATATTTTTTGCACATTTTCTCAAGCTTGGCTATCATTTTAACTCTGTCCATTTTATCTCTCCCCTTAACTTTGTTGAAAATAAGCACACTGAAAGATTTAAAGAGGTAATACCGAATTCATCCTGACAAACTGGAATTTGAAAAGCAGAGTAGAGAGTAGAGTGAAGGATGATTTTTCTCCGCTATGC
>NZ_RCVK01000082.1:0-452 GCF_003667485.1 Micromonospora sp. BL1 | reverse complement strand
GCCCTGGATCGCCTCCCAGACGCTTCGGCCCGCCTGCCGGAGTGCCTGTCCGGCCTGTCCCGCCAGCTGTGCCGCCTCGGCGGCGGCGCTCGCCGGCTGGCCGGTTCGCTCCGAGCCGCGCTTCTTCTCCCCGGACCGGTCGGCCGACGAGCCCTCGTCGGCGTCCGGCCGCGATCCGGCGGCACGCTCGGACTGCGCCTTCCCCTCCCGCCCGGCGCCGGACGACGGTGACGGCTCCGCCCGTCCGGCACTGGGCGGCTCGGTCCGCCCGGCACCGGGTGCGGGTGACGGCTTCGGCCGATCGCCGCTGGACGGCGGTGGCGGTTCCGGGCGCCGGGCGCCGGCTGCCGGCGAGGGCTTCTCGCGGTCGCCACCGGCCGCCGGTGGCGACTCCGTCCGGGCCGGGCGCTGGGGCGGTTCGGGTGCCTCGATCGGGCCGGACACCGCAGGGC
>NZ_RCVK01000279.1:0-454 GCF_003667485.1 Micromonospora sp. BL1 | reverse complement strand
CCCGCTGGGTAACCACCCCCACCCGACCGCCCGCTTCCCGCCCCGTGGGGCATGCGGGCCACTTTGGGCAGGTGGCGGGGTCGGGCGGTGCGCGATGCCGCAACCTCCCCGAGCAGGTGCGGATCACCATCGGCGGCGACCGGGCACCCCGGCCACTTCACCGAAGTGAGGTTGACGGGAGCGGGGCGAAGCCACCTCGGGGAGGTGGCGGGATCGAGCGGTGCGCGACGCCGCAACCTCCCCGAGCAGGTGCGGATCACCATCGGCGGCGACCGGGCACCCCGGCCACTTCACCGAAGTGAGGTTGACGGGAGCGGGACGCGCCACCTCGGGGAGGTGGCGGGATCGGGCGGTGCGCGATACCGCAACCTCCCCGAGCAGGCGCGGATCACCATCGGCGACGACCGAGCACCCCGGCCACTTCACCGAAGTGGCGGGTCGACGAGGGCGGGAC
>NZ_RCVK01000025.1:0-455 GCF_003667485.1 Micromonospora sp. BL1 | reverse complement strand
ACTTTTGGCAATACCCCGGATGACGGGCGCAAACCCGCGCTGGCTGTCAGGCAGCATCTCTTCGTCGGAAGTTAACTGCACACCGCGCATCTGAACGCTGTCAAAAATATCACCGGCAGTGGAGGTATCCCCCAACGTCAGCTGTGATTTCAGCGGTACAATGGCACGGCTTCAGGATGTGCCAATGTTATCCCATGTGTTGTTACCGTCGTTTCGCGTCCAGGTGCTATAGTTACGTAACCGCCATGCCCCCAGGTTCATACCGCTGCGCAGATTCAGATAGTAGCTGTCGCTGTTGTAGCTGGTTTCACTGTCGTGTGCGTCATAGCTGGCGTTGCTGCCGGAAAAGTTATAATCCACCAGCAGGGCATTCACCCCTTCGTCCCACTGCGATTCTGGCACCGTACCGCGCGCTGTCTGCTTCATCGCAGCCTGCGGGAAGCTCATGATCAGGG
>NZ_RCVK01000026.1:0-455 GCF_003667485.1 Micromonospora sp. BL1 | reverse complement strand
GAAGTAGTCGGTACGAGTTCCGGCATTACCTGGTTCATTAATCAACAAGCGAAGTATCGGAATTTCGATAACGTTTATGCGGCGATTGTCATTTTAGGAATCATCGGACTCGGTTGCGATCTTGTTCTTTCAAGAATAGGAAAGGACTTGTTCGCTTGGGAAGATGGGCGCGTGAGTTTCCTCGTGAAATTGCGTCGGGAACTAACCGCTCCAAAGAACTACGTATTTTCCTTTCGCTTGACAGAAGCGGAAAAAGAATTGAAGGAAAAGAATAATGGAAAACTTTGATTTCATTATTGAAGCGAAAAACATCGTGAAAGATTTCGCTGAAAGCGATGGCGGCTTGCGTCGCGTCCTCGACGGAATTTCTTTTGGAGTGAAACGTCGCGAATTTCTTTCGATCATCGGACCATCGGGATGTGGAAAGTCAACGCTCATTCGCATTGCTGCCGGTC
>NZ_RCVK01000150.1:0-457 GCF_003667485.1 Micromonospora sp. BL1 | reverse complement strand
GTATGGAGATACTGTGTATATGAATTCTTAAAGAAGCTATTTAAATAATTAATGGGAAGTAAACATATGGGGTTTGGACGAAGTCCATGTGATTTGAGAACAATAAGCTAGTCCTCTTAATAATATCAGTAAAACTTAAATATAAGTTGCGTTAAAAAAGTCCTATAAATCTAAGGTTGAAAAATCATAAAATACTAAGAATTGAGAGTAACTCGCGGTGAAAACTCTCAGACAATTGAAATATCTAAGTATTTTATGATTTTTCAACTAAGAGTTATTAGGGCTTTTTTAAATCGCTCCTTCAGCATTGTTATTTCGCTACCACCGTAGTGTAAGGAAAAAATTTGAGGCCACTGAAAAAGTCCCCATATTTTTTGCACAAATTGTTTGGTAAAATAAGTAAGCCGCTAGGAGACCTTCTAATAGCTCTCCAACAACTTTTTAGACATAAATGACC
>NZ_RCVK01000027.1:0-460 GCF_003667485.1 Micromonospora sp. BL1 | reverse complement strand
CCGTAAAAGAAAATCTTTCGCGAAATGAAAAGCGACGAGTAGCATCCGGAAAGAGGCCGCACAATCAGCGAATAAACCGTCCACGCCAAGGCTGCAGCAAACGCCAGAATATCGCCCACCGGAGAAAGTTTCAAAATAAATTTTCCATTCAAAACGACCAGAGCCATTCCGCACAAAGTAATTACCGAACCCGCAATCTGTCTTCTGTTCAAGCGTTCGCCCGGAAACAGCGCTCCCGCAACAATCATAGTCAGCAGTGGATTGGCGCAAACAATCAGAGACACGTTGGAAACGAGCGAGTATTCCAAAGCCGTATTTTCCGCAATGAAATAAATGGATCCGGCGGTAAGCCCGCAACACGCAAGCATTCCTTCGTGTTTCCAGCTGTCCGCAAAGAATTTATCGTGAGAGAGCAGCAAAAGAATCAAATAGGCAAAAAGAAAACGCAGCAGATAAATAT
>NZ_RCVK01000071.1:0-461 GCF_003667485.1 Micromonospora sp. BL1 | reverse complement strand
ACCTAACCCACCCCTCTCCCTCGGCGTTGATCATGAAGTTAGCGGCAGTTTCAGAGATCAACATCCCCGCCAACTTCATGATCACCCAGCCGAGGCACCCGCTCCCCGGGCGTTCGGCCCCGCTCTGCTCCGGTGATCAAGGAGTTTGGGTCCTGTAGCGAGTCCGATCCGGACACAAACTCCTTGATCACCGCAGAGAGCGGAGAGAGCGGACAGCGCAGAGAGCGGAGAGGCCGGCGGACGGCGCGCCGCCGCGCCCGGCAGGAACCCGGTGATCATGAGGTTGGCGGCAGGAATGGAGATCGAAGTTGCCGTCAACCTCATGATCGTGCAGGTCGGGCGGGCCGGCCGGTCCAGGGCGCCAGGGCGCCCAGGGTCGGTGATCAAGGGGTTTGTGTCCGGATCCGGGCGGTGGGAGGACACAAACTCCTTGATCAACGGGGAGAGCCGGGAGCAGGGCC
>NZ_RCVK01000029.1:0-461 GCF_003667485.1 Micromonospora sp. BL1 | reverse complement strand
CTGTCGAGCACGATCAGAACATGGCTTTTATCCAGGCGTTGCGCCATTTTGCTACCTTCGCTTATGGGCTGCATCTGGCGGAAGAGAACGTCCAGCTTGAGCAGCTTCTGGCGCTATCATCGCCGATTTATCGACTGGAGCTGGCGATGGTCGGGCGTCTGTTCGCCCAGGACCCGCAGCTGTATGCGGACATTATTATGTCGTCGGAGCGCAATCTGGCGCTTATCAAGCGTTACTATAAACGTTTTGGTGATGCGATCGGGTTACTGGAACAAGGTGATAAGCAGGCTTTTATCGACAGTTTTCGCAAAGTTGAACACTGGTTTGGCGATTATGCCAGACGCTTCCAGAATGAAAGCCGTGTGTTATTGCGTCAGGCGAATGACAGCCGACCATAATGATGACATCTATACTAAAAGCCAGCTTTGCTGGCTTTTTTCGTTTAAGGAACCGTTATGACT
>NZ_RCVK01000032.1:0-461 GCF_003667485.1 Micromonospora sp. BL1 | reverse complement strand
ACCTCGCCCCGTTGATCATGAAGTTAGCGGCACAATTTGCCCGATTCACGCCCGCCAACTTCATGGTCAACAGGCGGTGGGGGGCGATCGCGTCACCCGGAGGACCCCACCGCGTCGATCATGAGGTTAGCGGCGATCAGTGTCCGCTTTGTCGCCGCTAACCTCATGATCGACCGTGCCGAGTGGGGGCGAGTGCCCAGGCACCCGGAACTCGCCAGCCGCCCAGTCCGCCCAGGGCGGCAGGAGCGCCCGCAGCGGTGATCAAGGAGTTTGTGGTCGGTAGATGGCGCTACGAGCCCACTAACTCCTTGATCAACGCGCAATGGAGGGGTGCGACTGCGCACCCCAGCGCCGAACAGCCACCAACCCCGACGTGTGCCCTGGTCCGCCGCACCGCCCGCTGCGGTGATCAAGGAGTTTGTGGTCGGCGCGGGGCGTGAAAACGCCGCTAACTCCTTGAT
>NZ_RCVK01000336.1:0-45367 GCF_003667485.1 Micromonospora sp. BL1 | reverse complement strand
GGCCCGCCTCGCGGAGCGAGACGGGCCGTTCGTGGATGTAGCCCCGACCGGATTCGAACCGGCGCTACCGCCTTGAGAGGGCGGCGTCCTGGGCCGCTAGACGACGGGGCCAGGCACTTTTTCGTGCTTCACCACCCTGCCGGGCGGTGTGGCAGTAGTCTAGCGGCATCCCGTGCGGCGCCGCCGAGGGGGGTCATCCCCTGCGCATGGGGCCGGACAGCAGAAAGCCCGCCCCGGAGAACGGGACGGGCTGTCGGTGCTGTAGCCCCGACCGGATTCGAACCGGCGCTACCGCCTTGAGAGGGCGGCGTCCTGGGCCGCTAGACGACGGGGCCAGAACCTTCATTGCACTCCGCCAGCGTGAGCTGCCGGATTCCAGCGTCCGAGGGTTCTCGCGAACCCGCGGCTGCGCTGGGGTACCAGGACTCGAACCTAGACTAACTGAACCAGAATCAGTCGGGCTGCCAATTACCCCATACCCCATTGGCCCCTTGCGGCGCCGGGAATGAACTTTACCCTCCCGGTGCCGACAGGCCAAATCCAACCCCTCGAAACCCACCTGACCAGCGGAAACGAGGCATCGGAGCGATCAGGCGACAGGGACCACCGGGTTGCTCAGCTCCCCGATCCCCTGGATCCGCACGGTGACCGTATCCCCCTCGGTGAGCGGGCTAACCCCCGCCGGCGTGCCGGTGAGGACCACGTCGCCGGGCAGCAGCGTCATCACGTGCGAGATGTACGACACCAGGCCGGCAACGTCGAACACCATGTCCTTCGTCCGGCCGAGCTGGCGTACCTCCATCTCCTCCGGGTTGCGACCCACCTCACACCGGATCTCCAGGTCGCTGACGTCGAGCCCGGTGGTGATCCACGGCCCGATCGGGCAGAACGAGTCGAAGCCCTTGGCGCGGGTCCACTGCCCGTCGGAGCGCTGGAGGTCCCGCGCGGTGACGTCGTTGGCGCAGGTGTAGCCGAAGATGGCCCGCTCGGCGGCGGCCCGGTCGGCCCGGCGGGCGCCCGGGGCGCCGATCACCACGGCGAGTTCCGCCTCGTGCTCGACCTGCTTGGAGAAGATCGGCAGCCGGATGGCGTCACGCGGGCCGATCACCGAGGTGGACGGCTTGAGGAAGAGCAGCGGCTCCTTCGGCACCTCGCTGCCGTGCTCGGCGGCGTGCTCGGCGTAGTTACGGCCGACACACACCACCTTGCTGGGCAGGATCGGCGACAGCAGCCGCACGTCGGAGAGCGCCCAGCGGGCGCCGGAGAACTGGATCTGCCCGAACGGGTGGCCTTCGATCTCGGCGATGGTCAGGCCCTGCGGCCCGGCCTCCGGCTCGCCCTCGACGACCCCGAACGACATTCCCTTGGCATGAGCGAAACGAGCGATACGCACCCGGCCAATCTATCCCCGCCCGCGGGCCGCCCGGCGGACACCGGCAGGCGGCACGCCCCGGCGGTCGCGCACCACACCCTCGCGGGCCGCCGGCGGCCCCGGACCGGCGGGAGCCGCACAGGGTACGCGCGATCGCGCCGGACGGGGCGGGAATGGCGGCTTCGTACCCGCCCGGCGGGCCCCGGACCATAGCTTCGGGTCCGGAGGTTCGTTGGTATGCCTGCATCGAGACGACACCACAGGGCCCTGGCAGTGTTCGTGAACTGCCTCGGCGTCATCGCCGCCGTACCGGCGCTGTCCCCGGCGACGCCAGGCGCGGCCGCCGCCCCCGCCCATCCGGCTCCGGCACCGGCGGTCTTCCCCGGTGCCGCGGCCACCCCGATCCCGACCGGCGTGCCGGCGGTGCCCCCGGCGGTGCCGACCACCGGCCCGGCCCCGGTCCGGCCGTCGATGCCCCCGGTGAGCGTGGCGGTGGGCGCGTCGGGCACCCCGGCGCCGGGCTACCGGATCGAGGTCCGCAACGCCGGCTCGGCACCCGTCGACACGATGGTCCGGCAGGAGTTGCCGAACGGGTCACGGGCCACCACGGTGACCGGCGGCGGCCGGGCCAGCCGGCCCGCCGGGATGAGCGCCGGTGAGGTGACCTGGCGGCTGCGGCTGCCGGCGAAGAGCACCACCACGCTGCACACCGCGCTGTCGGTCCCCGGTCCGGGCCGCTCGGTGACCGCTCCCACCTGCGTGTACGGCACGGACGGCACCCGCCCGTTCGACTGCGCCACGGCGACCTGGGTGGGTGCCGCGACGGCCCCGGCGGCGCAGGTCACCGCCGCCCCGGCCTGGCGGCGCCCGCCGGTGCTGCTCGCCGCGTTCACCGCGCTGCTGGTGGTCACCGCCGGTGTGGTGTGGTGGGCGGTGTGGCGCCGCCGCCGGCGCACGGCCGCGCGGAGCGCCGCGACGCCCACCGGTACGCCCGGAGGCGGCGCCATGCACACCGGCGCCCCCGAAGGCGGCGTGCCCGGCCTGGACATGCCGGGCGGAGCCGGACCCGGCCAGGGCGGACCGGGCAACGGCATGCCGGGCCACAGCGGGCCGGCCGAGCGGGGCACCGTCTATCCGCGTACGGCAGTGCCGTCGCCCGCGAGCCGTCGTCGCCGGCCGCCGGTCTGGCTCGTGGTCGGCGTGGCGGCGGCGGTGCTCGCCGGTGTGGTCGGCGCGGCGGCCTGGTCGGCCACACAGCGGGTGGCCGCGATGGACACCACCAAGCAGCCGACGAGCGGCGCGTGGGTGGGCAGCAGCGTCACCGGCGCGCTGGGCCAGCCGCTGCGCGAGACCGCGTTCGAGTTCACCGTCTACCGGGTGAGCTGCGGCGCCGACGTCCTGCCACCGGCGCCCGGCGGGGGCCGGCCGTGCCTGGCCACGGTCGGGGTGCGCAACCTCACCAACGAGGACCAGACCTGGCACGGGCAGTTGCAGCGGGCGTACCTGCCGAGCGGCAACTGGGTGGCGGCGGACGAGGACGCGACCCGGGTGGCGAACCTGGGCCGGGACGTCTTCTCCCAGCCGGTGGCCGCCGGGCGGCGGGTGCTGCTGCCGCTGGTGTTCACCATGCGCGGCGACGAGCCGCCGAAGCGGCTGGAGCTGCGCAGCGGCGTCTTCTCCGCGGGCGTGCGGGTGGACGTGGCGTGATCGGGGCACGGGCGGCGGTCGTACCCTGGGGTGTGTGACCGCCGCCCTCGCCCCCGCGCTCGACCTGGCCGACTGGCAGGCGCGCCGGCACGCCCACGAGGCTCGGGTGGACGCCTGGCTGACGCCGCACCTGGCCCGCCGCCGCACCGGGGTGAAGCACCCGGTCGAGGACTTCCTGTTCACCTACTACTCGCACCGCCCGGCGCAGTTGCGCCGCTGGCACCCGGGTGCCGGCGTGGTGCTGCGCGACGCCGACCCGGCCGGTTTCGGCCCGGACTACACAGCGGCCTCCGCCGGGCTCACTCTCGACACCGATCGGGTACGCGCGCGGCGCGCCGAGTCGATCGCCTGGATCCGTACGCTGCTCGCGGCGACCGCCGGGCGCCCGGCGCAGTTCGGCTGTTTCGGCATGCACGAGTGGGCGATGGTCTACCGGCAGACGCAGGAGCAGGTACGGCACAACGCCTGGCCGTTGCGGCTGAGCCCGGCGGAGACGGCGGCTGTGGTCGAGGAGCGCGGCGTGCGGTGCAGCCACTTCGACGCGTTCCGCTTCTTCACCGCGCCGGCCCGGCCGCTCAACGTGCTCCAGCCGACCCGGGAGGGTCAGCACGCGCTGGAGCAGCCGGGCTGCCTGCACGCCAACATGGATCTGTACAAGTGGGCGTACAAGCTGTCGCCACTGGTGCCGTCGGAGCTGGTGGCGGACTGTTTCGCGCTGGCCCGGGAGATCCGGGCGCTGGACATGCGGGCCAGCCCGTACGACCTGGCCGACCTGGGCTACCCGCCGGTGCGGGTGGAGACGCCGGAGGGCCGGGCCGAGTACGCCGCCGCCCAGCGCGGGTTCGCCGAGCGGGCCGCCGGGTTGCGGACCCGGCTGCTGGCCGCGCTGGACCGGGCCACACCGGCCGACCGCCGCTGAGCGCGGGGCCGGCCGGCGCGGGGATCAGTTCGCGGCGCAGGTCACTGCCGGCGGCGGGCTCGGGACCGCACCGTCGGCCAGGAACCCGAACGTGGTCTGGGCAGCCGGGGCCAGCGCGCCGTTCCAGCTCGCGTTCCGGGCGGTCACCGTGGTTCCGCTCTGTGTCACGTCCGCGCTCCACGCCTGGCTGATCCGCTGTCCGGTGGCGAGCGGGAAGCGTACGGTCCAGCCGCCGATCGGGGCGGTGCCGTCGTTGCGGACGGTCACCTCGCCCTGGAAGCCGCCCGGCCACTGACCGGCGAGGCGCCAGGTGGCGGTGCAACCGCCGGGCGCCGCCGTCGGGCCGCCGGTGGGCGACGGACTGGTCGTCGGTGACGGGCTGGTCGTCGGTGAGGGGCTGACGGTGGGCGACGAGGTGGGGCCGCCGGTCGGGGACGTGGTCGGGCCGGGCGTGGTGCGGTCGAGCGCGGCGACCAGCGCCGGGTACCACCGGTCGGACATCTTCTGGTCCCCGGCGGCGTTCGGGTGCACGCCGTCGTACGTGTCGGTGGCGGTGCTGAACCCGGTCCACTGGTCGACCACCACGATCGGGGAGGCGGCTGTGGTCTTCCCGGCCGCCCAGCCGTCGACGAGCGCATTGAGCGCCACCGTCCGCGAGCCGCACTCGGGGCAGCTCGCCGGGTTCATCGGGATGATCTTCGCGACCAGCACTGTGGTGGCCGGGTTGGCGGCCCGCATCTGGTCCACCAGCTTCGAGTACGCGGCCAGGATGGTGGCGGGCGCGATGTTGCTCCACACGTCGTTGGTGCCGAAGTGCATGAGCACGACGTCCGGCCGTGCGGCGGCGAGCCAGCCGGGCAGCAGGTTCTGGTTCGCCACGTTCGTCGCGAGGTAGCCGCCGTGCCCCTCGTTGTCGCCGTCGTACGGCACACCGCAGCCCTGCGGCCCGAGCGTGCCGACGAAGTCGACGTCGGTGTGGCCGGTGGACTGGAGGCGGTTCCAGAGCAGTGCCCGCCAGCAGCCGGGCGAGCCGGTGATGGAGTCGCCGAGCGGCATGACGCGGACCGGGGTGGCCGCCGCGGCGGCCGGGGGCGTGGTGGTGGTGAGGGTGAGGCCGAGGGCGAGGACCGGTAGCAGCGCGGCGAGCGCGGTCAGCGCGGCGCGCAGCGGGTTTCGGGACATGCGGAAGGGACTCCTGTCACTGTGACGTGGTGGTCGGTGACGGCCCTGAAGCTCCCGTACGCATTGAAGCGCTTCGACGCCTCCGGCTCAAGCCTCCGGGTGCCCCCGATGCCGGTTCCACTCCGGGGCGAGGATCGACATGACTGTGGCGTCCACCCAGTCGTCGCCGTCGCGCAGCACCTGCCGCAGCGTCCCCTCGGCGACGAAGCCCACCTTCTCGTAGGCGCGCCGGGCACGCGGGTTGAACGCGAACACCTCCAGGCCGATGCGGTGCAGGCCGAGCTGCTCGAAGCCGTACCCGACGATGAGCCGGACCGCCTCGGTGCCGAGGCCGCGGTCGCGCCCGCCGGGGCCGATGAGCGTGCGGAAGTTGCAGCTCGCGTTGGTCCGGTCCCATTCGTTGAGGACCACCTCACCGACGCAGACACCACCGGCCCGGTCCACCACCGCGAGGTCGAGCCGGTCGTCCTGGCTGTTGCGGGTGCCGTACCAGGCGCGCAGGCGGGACGGCTCGAACGTCTCGCCGGCCGGGCTGCCGGTCAGCCGGGCCACCTCCGGGTCGGCCAGGATCTCGGCGAGCGCCGGCAGGTCGTCGTCGTGGAACGGGCGCAGCACGACGAGCTCGCCGGTGAGCGTGGGCTTGACGGAGAAGTCGATCACGTGGCGGAATTCTCCGCGCGGCGCGTGTGGCGGCTCAACGGATTTTCGGTCAGTCGCCGTCCACCCGGCGGTCGCGTTTGCGCTGGGACTGGCGCTTCTTCTCGGCCAGACGGCGCTCCTTCGCGCCACGGGAGGGGCGGGTCGGACGGCGTGCCTTCGGCGGCGGGGCGACGGCCTCGCGCAGCAGCGCGGCCATCCGCTCGCGGGCCGCCTCCCGGTTGGCCAGCTGGGCGCGGTGCTCGCTGGCGGTGACGGTGAGCACGCCGCCGACCAGGCGGCCGGCGAGCCGGGCCAGCGCGCGTTCCCGCAGCGCCTCCGGCACGCTCGGCGAACCGCCCAGGTCGAAGCTCAGCTCGACCCGGGAGTCGGTGGTGTTCACTCCTTGCCCACCCGGGCCGGAGGAGCGGGAGAACCGCTCGCGCAGCTCGGCGGCGGGCACCACGAGCCGATCGGTGACCCGCAGTCCGTCGTCCACTCCCCGAGGCTAGCGCCCGGCGCGGTGACTCGGGGTGGGGGTGGCGCTCGGCGTGGGACCGGCCCGTTCCTCGCCGCCGCCGGACGCCGCGTACGCGGCCGCGCCGACGAGCAGCAGGGCGATCACCGCGAGCTTGACGACCACGCCCCGGATCGCGAGCCAGGCGTTGCGCCGGGCGCCGGGGACGCTGGTCCGGATCGTCTGGTAGTCCGTCCAGCCGCGTTTCGCACGCGCGTAGGAGGCGCCGACACCGGCGCCGATGATCAGGCCCACCACGAGGAGGGCCGCAATGACAGCTTGCTCCACCTCCGCCAGTATCCATACTCAGCGTAATATTTCTATGCCCCAATGATCCCACGCCGGATATCCGACACTTCGCACCGATCTTGCGGCGCCTGTGCAGGTCAGCGCCGCGCGGGGCGCCGGAGCAACCCCGCGCGGGTGGCCGCGCCGGCGGCTCAGCCGCCCCGGCCGATGATGGTGTCGGCGGTCTGCTGGACCTGGTCGATCGGGATGGCGAAGCCGATGCCGATCGACCCGTTGCCGTCGATGGTGGCGATCGCGGTGTTCACGCCGACGACCTCACCGCGCGCGTTCACCAGTGGCCCACCGGAGTTGCCCGGGTTGATGGAGGCGTCGGTCTGCACCGCCGTGTGCCGGCCGTTGCCGATGCGTACCTGCCGGTTGAGCGCGCTGACGATGCCCGCGGTGACCGTCCCGGCGAGCCCGAGCGGCGACCCGACCGCGAGCACCGGCTCCCCCACCCTGGTCGAGTTCGCCTTGGCCAGCGGCAACGGCGGCAACCCGGCCGACGCGGGCACCTTCAGCACGGCCAGGTCGCTGGCCGGTTCCCGGCCCACCACCTCGGCCGGGAAACGCCGCCCGTCCGAGGTCTCCACGGTGACCGCGCCGGCACCGCCCCGGGCCAGGATGTGGTCGTTGGTGACGATGTGCTGCTCGTTGTCGATGGCGAACCCGGAGCCGGACGCGGACGCGCCGGAACGGCCCCCGACCATCACCGACACCACCCCGGGCACCGTCTTGCCGGCGGCGGTGACCAGCTCGGCCGGCACCGGCGCGGCGGAGGCCGCCGTCGGTCCCGGCGCGCCCCGGTCGGCCGCCCAGGTGCCGGCCGCCGCGCCGGAGACGGTGGACAGCGCCACCACCGCCGCCACACTCAGCAGCCGGTGCCGCAGGCTGCGCCGCCCGGCCTCCGGCCCACCCCCGGGTACGTCCCGGTGGCCGCGCCCGTCCGGGTCCAGCTCCGGCGAGACGAACCACGGTCCGCGTGGCTCGCCGAGTCCGGTCTGCACTGCCATGCCTGGCTCCTCACATGTCGTGCGGTAGTGGTGTGCGGGTCAGGGCAGCCGGGAGAACCACCGCAGCGAGCCGGCCGCGGCGCCCATCGCCAGGACCAGCCCGAGGCCGATGAAGCGGGCCGAGATGTCCTGCCGCTCGGTGCGGTAGCCGACCGAGGTGCCGATGTCCTCGTAGACGTCCTTCAGCTCGGCGGTGGTGGACGCCTCGTGGAAGCCGCCGCCGGTCTGCTCGGCGACCGCCCGCAGCGTCTGGCCGTCCACCGGCACCTGGATCGCCCGGCCGCCCCTGTCGACCGAGCCGCCGGGCGTGCCGAAGGAGATGGTGTGCACCGGCACCTTCGCCGCGACCGCCTGGTCGGCGGCCTCCATCGGGTCCATGCCGGAGGTGTTCGCGCCGTCGGAGAGGATGATGATCCGGGCCGGCGGCGGGTCCTTGGCGGCGGTGGCGTCCAGGCTCTTGACCGCGCCGAGCGAGGTGCTGATCGCCTCGCCGATGGCGGTGCCCTGCACGCCGGTGATGCCCTCGGCCAGCCGCCCGATGCCGTCGTGCAGCGCCTCCCGGTCGGTGCTCGGCGGCACCAGCACCGCCGCGCTGCCGGCGAACGCGACGAGGCCGACGTTGAACTCGTCCGGCAGCCCGTCGGCGAACCGCCGGCCCGCCTCCTTGGCCGCGGTCAACCGGTCCGGGTCCACGTCACCGGCGAGCATCGAGGTGGAGACGTCCACCGCGACCATCACCGTGGCCCGTTCCCGGGGCACCCGCACCTCCGCCTCGGGCCGGGCGAACCCGACCACCAGCAGCGCGAGCATGGCGAGGAACAGGCCCGCCGGGACGTGCCGCCGCCAGGCCGGGCGGCGCGGGGCGACCCGGTCGAGCAGGCGCAGGTTGGTGAAGCGCACCGCGTACCTGCTCTGCCGCCGTTGCAGCACCAGATAGCCGGCGACCAGCGCGACGACGGCGAGCAGCAGCCAGAGGCGGGCGGGTGACTGCCAGGTCATGCGACACCTCCGCGGGCGGCGGCCGGCACCATGGCCAGCCGGCGCTGCTCGTGCACGTACCGGACGACGTCCGCGCACCAGTCCCGGTCGGTGCGCAGCGCCAGGTGGGTGGCGCCGGCCCGGCGCAGCGTGCGGCGTACCTGGTCGCGCTGCTCGGCGGCGGCGCGCGCGTACCGCTCGCGCAGGCCCGGGTCGCCGGTCCACACCTCGCGGTGCCGGCCGCTCTCCGGGTCGACGAGCGTGATCAGGCCGACGTCGGGCAGTTCCAGCTCGCGCGGGTCGGTCACCTCGACCGCGAGCACCTGGTGGCGGACCGCCAGGCGGCGCAGCGCCGCGGCCCACGGCGGCGGCGCGGTGTCCGGGTCGTCGGGCAGTTCGTCGAGGAAGTCGGAGACGATCACCACGAGCCCGCGCCGGGTGGCGACGCGCTGGAGGCCGTCCAGCCCGTCGACCAGGCCCGGCACCGCGTCCCGAGGGCCCGCGCCGGCCGCGCCCGCGCCGCCGGAGTCCGGCAGGCCGCCGGTACGCGGGGCGCCGAGCAGCGCGCGGAGCAGCCCGAGCAGATGGGTACGCCCGCTGCGGGCCGGGAACCGGCGCAGCCCGTCCGGCGTGAGCACCTGGGCGCCGAGCCGGTTGCCGACTCCGGCGGTGAGGAAGCCGACCGCCGCCACAGCCGCCACCGCCAGCTCCCGTTTGTCCAGCGTGGACGTGCCGTACTCCATGCTGGGGCTGGCGTCGACGAGCAGCCAGGTGGTCAGTTCCCGGTCCGCGTCGACCTCGCGGACGTGCGGAACGGTGGTCCGGGCGGTGACCGCCCAGTCCATCCGGCGTACCTCGTCCTCGCCGGGGCGGTACTCCCGGCTGCCGGCCGCCTCGCTGCCGGGTCCGGGGAGCAGGCCGCGGTACCGGCCGTGCAGCAGGCCGTCGAGCCGCCGGGTCACCGTCAGCTCCAGCCGGCGCAGCCGCTGGTCCGGGGCGAGATCGGCGAGCCCGGGTTCGGCTGCGCCGGTCATGCCGCCGCCAGGTCGTTCACCGTCTCCGTGGGCCCGTTGACCAGCCGGGGCGGCGGCACCGCCTCGATCACGCGGCGCACCACGTCCTCGCCGGAGATCCCGTCGGCGATCGCGTCGAAGGAGAGCACGAGCCGGTGCGCCAGCACGTCCACCGCCAGTTCCCGGATGTCCTCGGGGAGCACGTAGTCCCGGCCGTGGATGAGCGCCTGGGCGCGGGCGGCGGCCACCAGGCCGAGCGTGGCCCGGGGGCTGGCCCCGTACGCCAGCAGGGGCGCGACGTCGGGCAGGCCGAAGCGCTCCGGGTCGCGGGTGGCGAGGATGAGGCGGACCACGTACTCGGCGAGCGCGTGGTGGACGAAGACGTCGGTGGCGCGGCGCTGGAGATCGCGCAGCCGGTTCGGGTCGAGCACGGTACGCGCGGTGGGCCGCTCGGTGCTCATCCGGTAGAGGATGGCCAGCTCGTCGGCGTCGCTCGGGTAGTCGACCACGACCTTCATCAGGAAGCGGTCGCGTTGCGCCTCGGGGAGCTGGTAGACGCCCTCGGACTCGATCGGGTTCTGGGTGGCCAGGACCAGGAACGGGTCCGGCACCGGCCAGCTCCGGCCGGCGATGGAGACCTGCCGCTCGGCCATCGCCTCGAGCAGCGCCGACTGCACCTTGGCCGGGGCCCGGTTGATCTCGTCGGCGAGCACCAGGTTCGCCATGATCGGCCCCAGCTCCACGTCGAACTGTTCGGTGGAGGCGCGGTAGATGCGGGTGCCGACGATGTCGGAGGGGACCAGGTCGGGGGTGAACTGGATCCGGGAGAACGTGCCACCGACCACTGTGGCGAGCGTCTGCGCCGCCAGCGTCTTGGCCACCCCCGGTACGCCCTCCAGCAGGCAGTGCCCGTCCGCGATCAGGGCGGTGAGCAGGCGGTCGACGAGCCGATCCTGCCCGACGATCACGCGTTTGACCTCGACGAGGGTCTGTTCCAGCTCGACGCCGCTCGCGTCGGCGTCGACCGGGCTGAGCACGCTGGCCGGGGTGTCCGAGATGTCCGTCACGGTGCTTGCTTCCCGTGCCGGACCGGCGACAAACGTCGGATTATCGGCCCCTGGACGGTGGTCTGCGGGCCGGACCGGCAGGATCTCCCCAGTCGGGCGGGAACGGCACGAAGCGGCGCGGCACCGGCCGGACCGGCACGGAACACGACACCGGCCCCCGCCGGAGCGGGGGCCGGTGCGGGGCCGGACGGGTCAGTTGGCGATGACCAGGTGGAACGGCCGGTCGGCGGCGCCGCCGGTGGAGTTGCGGGTCTGCACGAAGACCGCGTTCGGGGTCAGCGTGCGGGGCGCGACCGACACCTCACCGGCGGGCGGCACGTTCGCCGGGTCGTTCGTGCCGATGGTCGCCACGTACGCCTTGGCCGAGACGTTGTAGTCCAGCAGCACCTGGTACTGCCCGGCGGTGACGCCGGTGCCCGGGGTGAACCGGAACGAGGACACCACGTTGCCGGAGTGCTGCAACAGCGTCCCGTTGGCCGCCACGACGGCCCAGGCGACCTGGCCGGCGGCCGGCGGGGCCAGGGTGGCCCGCATCGCGGTCCGGGCGGCCTGCCGCTCGACGGCGGTCACCGGCGGCTGCGCCGTGGAGTGCCGGGCGCCGGGCTGCGGCTTCGCCTCCGGCTGGGCGGCCGCGGCGATCCCGCCACCGGCCAGGCTGAGGGACAGCGCGGCGAGCGCCACCACCGTCGCCTTTCGCTTGAAGAATGTGGCCATGAGTTCTCCCTTGGTAGACCGTGGTGATACGGCGACTGCGCGCGTCAAAATTGCGGATCATCGGGTATCCGCTCGGGAGCGCACCGCTCGTGAGCTGGCCTTACTACAGAGAGTCGCGACGTCTCAACCAGGTGGAACCTAGCACCGTAAAATGCGGGCGGTCAATAGTGTTATTGCGTGTCCGACCGATCCGCAAAGATGCCCCAAAATTGCGAGGAACAATTCACGAAATTGTTTCGGAGGGCGTCGCGCCGGCCCGGATCGGGGTAGCCTCACCGTCATGATCACCCTGCCGCGCCTGCCCCGGGCCGGTACCCGGGGCGGCCGCCCGGCCACCGTCGCGTGCTGGCTCGCGGTCGCGCCGGTCGCCGCGTGGGCGCTGGTGCGCCTGACCGGACTGGAACGCGGTCCGATGGTGCTGGCGATCGCGTTCACGCCGTACGCCGCCGCCGTGGCCCCGGTCGTGGCGGTGGCGGCGCTCGCCCTGCGGCGCCGCGCCCCGGCGGTGGTCGCGGCCCTCGCCGCGCTGGCGCTGGCCGGCGCGGTGGCGCCCCGCGCGGTCCCCGGCGACCGGCCCGCCGCCGACGGGCCGGCGCTGCGGCTGCTCACCGCCAACCTGCGTCTCGGCTCGGCCGATCCGGCGGCGCTGGTGGACCTGGTCCGGACGCGCCGGGTGGACGTGCTCACGGTGCAGGAGCTCACCCCGCCGCTGGCCGCCGAGCTGGACCGGTTCGGCCTGGCCGCGCTGCTGCCGTACCGGTCGCTGACCCCCGAGGTCGGCTCGACCGGCTCCGGCGTGTACGCCCGGCACCCGCTGCGCGACACCGGCCACCGGCGCAACCAGGGCTTCTTCTTCACCCAGGCGTACGCGACGGTGACGGTGCCCGGGGCGCCGCCGCTGCGGGTGGAGTCGGCGCACCCGGCCGCGCCGTACGCCCCGGACGTGGTGCCGGACTGGTGGACCGACCAGCGCGCCCAGCCGCCGGCCACCCCGGACGGCGGGCTGAGCGTGCTGGCCGGCGACTTCAACGCCACGCTCGACCACGCGGCGCTGCGGGACCTGATCGCCACCGGCTACACCGACGCGGCGGACGCGGCCGGAGCCGGGTTCGGCGGCACCTGGGGCCCGTACGACGGCGACCCGATCCCGCCGGTCGCCATCGACCACGTGCTGGTGGACCGGCGCATCGCGGTCCGCGCCGCCGGCACCCGTCCGGTGCCTGGGAGCGACCACCGCGCGCTGCTGGTCGAGCTGCGCCTGCCGGCCGGGTGAGTCAGGCCGCCGTCGCGCCCGGCACCCGGGCCCGGTCCAGGCCGTAGGTGAGCGCGTCGACCAGGGCGTGCCAGCTCGCCTCGACCACGTTCGGGTGTACGCCCACAGTGGTCCAGTCGCGGCCGGCGCCGGCGGTCTCCACGAGCACGCGCGTCACCGCGCCGGTGCCGTGGCTGCCCTCCAGGATGCGGACCTTGTAGTCGGCCAGCTCGAACTCGCGCAGCTCCGGGTAGTGCCGGGCCAGACCCACCCGCAGCGCCTCGTCCAGCGCGTTGACCGGGCCGTTGCCCTCGGCGGTGGCGATCACCCGCTCGCCGCGTACCCGGATCTTCACCGTCGCCTCGGAGACCACGGCGCCGTCCTCGCGGTGCTCGACGATCACCCGGTACGACTCCAGCGCGAACGGCCGGGCCGGCGCGGCGTCCGGCAGCTCGGAGCGGACCAGCAGCTCGAACGAGGCGTCGGCGGCCTCGAACGACCAGCCGTCGGCCTCCAGCTCCTTGACCCGCCCGGTGACCCGGGACAGGGCGTCCGGATGGCCGGCCAGGTCCAGACCGAGCTCGCGGCTCTTGAGCTCGATGCTGGCCCGGCCGGCCATCTCGGTCACCAGGATCCGCATGTCGTTGCCCACCACAGTGGGTTCCACGTGGTTGTAGAGCAACGGGTCGACCTTGATCGCGCTCGCGTGCAGCCCCGCCTTGTGAGCGAAGGCGGCGGCCCCGACGTAGGCCTGGTGGGTGTCGGGGGCGATGTTGGCGATCTCGGCGATGGCGTGCGAGACCCGCACCATCTGTTCCAGGCAGCCCTCCGGTAGGACGGGCATGCCCAGCTTGAGCTGGAGGTTGGCGACGATCGCGAAGATGTCGGCGTTGCCGGGGCGCTCGCCGTACCCGTTGGCGGTGCCCTGCACGTGCCGGACGCCCGCCTCGACCGCGGCGATCGTGTTCGCCACCGCGCAGGCGGTGTCGTTCTGGGCGTGCATGCCGAGTCGTTCCGGCGCGATCCCGGTCCGCGCCACCAGTCCCTCGATCACGGCGGTGACCTGGGAGGGCAGCATGCCGCCGTTGGTGTCGCAGAGCACGAAGCGCTCGGCGCCCGCGGCCAGCGCGGTCTCCGCGACGGCGGCGGTGTAGCCCGGGTCGAACCGGAACCCGTCGTAGCAGTGCTCCCCGTCGACGAAGACGCGCCGCCCCTGCGCCACCAGGTAGGAGACGGTGTCCCGGACCATGGCGAGGTTCTCCTCGGCGGTGGTGCGCAGTGCCCGCTCCACGTGCCGCAGGTCCGCCTTGGCGACCAGGGCCACGGCCGGGGTCTGCGCGTCGAGCAGGCCGCGCACCTGCGGGTCGTCCTCGACGGCGAGGCCGGCCTTGCGGGTGGCGCCGAAGGCGACCAGGATCGCGTGCCGCAGCTCCAGCTCGGTGCGGGCGCGGCGGAAGAACTCGGTGTCCTTGGGCACCGCGCCCGGCCAGCCGCCCTCGATGAAGCCGACTCCGAGGTCGTCCAGCAGGCGGGCCACCGCCAGCTTGTCGACCACCGAGTACGTGAGCCCTTCGCGCTGCGCGCCGTCGCGCAGCGTCGTGTCGTACACCTGGAACGTCATCGGAGTCCTCTTCTCGTGCCCTGGGGGAGCAAACAAAAAGACCCCCCGCGGATGCGGGAGGTCTGCGCGCTCGGCGAGGGAAGGGCCGGCGCGCTAGCTGCTAATGATCAGGACGAAGCTGGTCACGACCCGTACTCTGCCACCCCGCCCCCGGTTTTGGGAGGCGAAACCCATATTCCGGGACGGGGATCGGCCCGGTGATCGTCTTCACACGCGGGCACGCCCGCCACGAGCGCAAACGGGGCTACGGAAGAATCTTGAACAGATCCAGTTACTGACCCGGCGGTGCTGCCGGGTCACGCTCAAGGAGGACCCGTGCTCACTGTCGGTGACCACTTCCCCGAGTACGAACTCACCGCCTGCGTGTCGCTCGACGCCGACAAGGCGTTCGAGACGATCAACCACAAGTCCCACGAGGGCCAGTGGCGCGTCGTGTTCTTCTGGCCGAAGGACTTCACCTTCATCTGCCCGACCGAGATCGCCGAGTTCGGTCGCCTCAACGGCGAGTTCGCCGACCGGGACGCCCAGGTGCTCGGCGTCTCCGTCGACAACGAGTTCGTCCACTACGCCTGGCGCAAGGACCACCCGGACCTGCGCGAGCTGCCCTTCCCGATGCTCAGCGACATCAAGCGTGAGCTGACCTCCGCCTGCGGCGTGCTCGGCGAGGACGGTGTCGCGCAGCGGGCCACCTTCATCGTGGACCCGAACAACGAGATCCAGTTCGCCATGGTGACCGCCGGTTCGGTCGGCCGCAACGTCTCCGAGGTGCTGCGGGTGCTCGACGCGCTCCAGACCGACGAGCTGTGCCCGTGCAACTGGAACAAGGGCGGGGCGACGCTCGACGCCAACGCGCTCCTCGCCGGCGCCGGGGCCTGACCATGGGCCTGGACGTGATCAAGGCGGGTCTGCCCGAGTACGCCAAGGACATCCGACTCAACCTCGGCTCCACCATCACCACCTCGACGCTGAAGCCGGAGCAGGCGTGGGGCACCGCCCTGGCCTGCGCGGTGGCGGCCCGCAACCCGGTGGTGCTGCGGGAGATCGCCGCCGAGGCGGCCGGTCACCTCACGCCCGAGGCGGTCGAGGCGGC
Source organism: Micromonospora sp. BL1 (assembly GCF_003667485.1). Taxonomy (NCBI): domain Bacteria; kingdom Bacillati; phylum Actinomycetota; class Actinomycetes; order Micromonosporales; family Micromonosporaceae; genus Micromonospora; species Micromonospora sp. BL1. The sequence goes on along the minus strand of NZ_RCVK01000336.1, from coordinate 29,998 downwards.
CAAGGGCGCGGCGGCGGTCATGGCGATGAACAACGTCTACTACCGGGCCAAGCACCTGATCGGCGACGAGCAGTACGCGTCGCTGCCGGCCCGGCTGCGGATGCAGATCATCGCCCGCCCCGGCGTGGAGAAGACCGACTTCGAGCTGTGGTGCCTCGCCGTCTCGGCGATCACCGGCTGCGGCGTCTGCCTGGAGTCGCACGAGAAGACGCTGCGCGCCGCCGGGTTCAGCCGTGAGCAGGTGCACGAGGGACTGCGGATCGCCGCCGTCGTACACGCCGCCGCGGTGACCCTGGACGCGGAGGCCGCACTGGCCTGACCCACCGGCCCGTGCGCGCCCGACCGGCACCGCGCGGGCCGACGACCCGAGGGGCCGGCGTCACCACCGTGGCGCCGGCCCCTCGGCGTCGGCGGGCCGGCCGCCGGCGGGTTGGTGCCCGGACAGGGTGGGTAACCCTTCCGACTGACGACGGCGCCGCGACGGCCGCGGCCCTGGGGACGGGAGGCGGCACATGGACGGACTGGACCCGCGCGCCACGCACGGCGGCACCGAGCCGATCCTCGACGACGGCCGGGGCACGGTCGCCGGGGGCGCTCCGGCGGGCGCCTTCGACCCGTGGCGCTACCGCGACGAGGCGGGCGTGGCGAGCGCCGACCTGACCGGCTACAAGGTCGAGGCCACCGACGGCGCCATCGGCAAGATCGACCGGGCGAGCCACGAGGTGGACGACAGCTACCTGGTCGTGGACACCGGGCCGTGGATCTTCGGCAAGAAGGTGATGCTCCCGGCCGGCACCGTGAACCACGTCGACCACGACGCCCGCACCGTGCACGTCGACCGGGAGAAGGACCAGATCAAGGCCGCCCCGGAGTACGACGAGTCCAGCCACGCCGACCCGGGTTACCGGGACCGGCTGGGCGGCTACTACGGCGAGAACCACTCGGCGTTGCCGCCGGACGTGCCGCCGCGCATCTGACACCTCGGCGACGGCCGGCGGGGACGCGCGAGCGCCCCGCCGGCCGTTACCGTGTCGGATGTGGACGCCCCGGAGAGCCCCTTCCCCGCCCTGTTCAACTTCCGCGACGTCGGCGGATACGCCGCTCGCGACGGGCGCACCGTCCGCCGCGGCCGGCTCTACCGCTCCGACTCGCTGCACCGCATCGACGACACCGACCGGAGCGCGTTCACCGCGCTCGGCATCCGTACCGTGATCGACCTGCGCCGCCCCACCGAGGTGGAACGCGACGGGCGGGTGCCCGACTACGACGGCCTGACCTACCGGCACATCCACCCCGAGCATGCCGACTGGGGCGCGAACCGGTTCGACTCCTCCGGCGTCAGCCTGGCCCGCTACCTGGCCGACCGCTACGCCGACCTGGCGCGCACCGGCACGGCCGGCCTCGCCGAGGCGGTCGGGCTGATCGCGGACAGCGCCAACGCCCCGGTGGTGGTGCACTGCGTCGCCGGCAAGGACCGCACCGGCATCGTCTGCGCGCTGACGCTCGCGGTGCTCGGGGTGCCCGACGAGGACGTGGTCGCCGACTACGCGCTCAGCAGCGCCGCGTCGCAGCGCTTCGCCGAGTGGGTCCGCGCCACGCTGCCGGACGCGGAGGAACCGCCGCCGCCGTTCCTGGCCTCCCCGGCCGAGGCGATGGAGCTGTTCCTCGCCGAGCTGCGCGGCGGCTACGGCTCGATCGAGGGCTACCTGACCCACGCCGGCGTCACCGAGGCGCAGCTGGAGTCCCTCCGCACCCACCTCCTGGACTGACCGCCGCCCCGCCCCGGCCCTGCCCAGCGGTGATCAAGGAGTTGGTGTCCTCGTCCGCGCCGGAACCGGACGCAAACTCCTTGATCACCGCGGGAGGACCGTCAGAGGACCCGGGTGACCCAGCCGTGGGGGTCTTCGGCGCGGCCGCGCTGGATGTCCACCAGCTTCTGGCGCAGGGCCATGGTGACCCGGCCCGGCTCACCGCCGCCGATCAGGAACTCGCCGTCCGGGAAGCGCACACCGCCGATCGGGGTGATCACGGCGGCCGTGCCGCACGCGAACACCTCGCGCAGCCGCCCGCTCGCCGCGTCCGCCTGCCAGTCGTCGAAGGCGACCGGCGCCTCCCGCACCTCGTGCCCGGCCTCGGCGGCCAGCGCGAGGATCGCGTCGCGGGTGATGCCCGGCAGGATCGTGCCTCCCAGCGGCGGGGTGACGATGCTGCCGTCGTCGTAGACGAAGAAGACGTTCATGCCGCCCAGCTCGTCGACGTACCGCCGCTGCACCGCGTCCAGGAACACCACCTGGTCGCATCCGGCCTCGATCGCCTCCGCCTGGGCCGCCAGCGAGGCGGCGTAGTTGCCGCCGCACTTGGCCGCGCCGGTGCCGCCGGGAGCGGCCCGGGTGTAGTCCGGCGAGACCCACACCGTCACCGGCTTCACGCCACCGGCGAAGTACGCGCCGGCCGGCGAGGCGATCACGCAGTAGAGGTATTCGTTGGCCGGGCGGACACCGAGGAAGACCTCGCTGGCGAACATGAACGGCCGCAGGTAGAGGCTGGCGTCCTCGTGCTCGGGAATCCACGCCTGGTCGATCTCGACCAGCCGGCGCAGCGACTCCACGAACGTCTCCTCCGGCAGCTCCGGCATGGCCAGCCGGCGGGCGGACGCGTTGAACCGGGCCGCGTTGGCCTCCGGGCGGAACATCGTCACCGCGTCACCGGTGCGGTACGCCTTCAGCCCCTCGAAGATCTCCTGCGCGTAGTGCAGCACCGCAGCGGCCGGATCCATCGGGATCGGCGCGCGCGCCTCCAGGCGGGCGTCGTACCAGCCCTTGCCCTCGGCGTACCGGATGGTGACCATGTGATCGGTGAAGACCCGGCCGAAGCCCGGGTTCGCCAGCAGGGCGGCCCGGTCGGCGGCGGATACCGGCGCGGGATTCGGACGGATCTCGAAATCGAGCATGTCACCACCGCTCATCGCGCTGACCTCCCTGCGGGTTGACGGCATGCGGGATCGCACGCCGACGTCACTGGTGCCAGAAAACTTACCCCGAACGGTCGTTCAGCGGATAGCTCCGCCCCGGCGGAGACGACGCGCCGGACGGTCGGGGTGGGCCCGGTGACGGGTCTGGCGGCCCGGTACCGGGCCGCCAGCAGGGTCGGCCCGGTCAGGCTACGGAGAGCGCGGCGAGCCGGTCGCCGACCTCCTCGGTGCGCAGCGGCGTCCCGGGCGTACGGGCGGCCAGCTCGGTGCCGACCGCGGCGGTGACCCGGGCGGCGGCGTCGGCGTGGCCGAGCTGGTCCAGCAGCAGCGCGGCGGACAGCACCGCGGCGACCGGGTCGGCGACGCCCTGGCCGGCGATGTCCGGCGCCGAGCCGTGCACCGGCTCGAACATCGACGGGTAGCGCCCCTCGGGGTTGATGCAGCCGCTGGCCGCCAGCCCGATGCCACCGGTCACGGCCGCGGCGATGTCGGTGAGGATGTCGCCGAAGAGGTTGTCGGTGACCACCACGTCGTACCGCGACGGGTTCGTCACCAGGAACATCGCGGCGGCGTCGATGTGCTGGTATTCGGTGGTCACGTCCGGGTGCTCGGCGGCCACCGCGGCGAAGGCGCGCGCCCAGAGCGACCCGGCGTGGGTGAGCACGTTGGTCTTGTGCACGAGCGTGACCTTGCGCCGCTCCCGGCGGGCGGCGCGGGCGAACGCGTCGCGGATCACCCGCTCGACACCGTGCCGGGTGTTCAGGCTCTCCTCGGTGGCCACCTCGGCCGGGGTGTCCCGGTGCAGCGCGCCGCCGGCACCCGCGTACAGCCCCTCGGTGCCCTCGCGGACCACCACGAGGTCGACCTCGCCGGGCTTGACCGCGGCGAGCGGACCGGCGACGCCGGGCCAGAGCCGGGACGGGCGGAGGTTGACGTACTGGTCGAAGGCGAACCGGAGCTTGAGCAGCAGACCGCGCTCCAGCACACCCGGCGGCACGGTCGGGTCGCCCACCGCGCCGAGCAGGATGGCGTCGTGACCGGCCAGCTCGTCGAGGACGGAGTCGGGCAGCACCTCACCGGTGCGGTGATAGCGCGCCGCGCCCAGGTCGTACTCGGTGGCCTCGATACCGGGCACCACCGCGTCGAGGACCTTGCGGGCCTGCGCGACCACCTCGGGTCCGATGCCGTCGCCGGCCACCACCGCGATGTGTGCCACCTGACGCTCCTCGTCTTGTCGTTAGGCGCAACCGTACGTCGCCGTCCCGCCCCCCGGTACGAATCTTCCATCATCCGGGACGGCGAATCACAGGAGGCTCCCAGCCGGCACTCATGGTGCGGTCATCTCCACTGCTTAGGGTCGGGGTCACGGGCCGACGGGGGCCCGGAATCCGGCACCGCCGCGACGCGGCGGCGACCACCGAGGGGGCAGGTGTCATGCGGATCGAGCACCGGCGGGCCCGCTGGGCGGACGAACAGCCACGCACCCGCTGGGTCGACCAGTCCGCGTTCCGCCCGGCCCGCCCGGACCTGCACCTGGGCGCCACGAACCACCGCGCCGAGCGGTCCGGCGCCGCCGCGTCCGGCCGGATCAGCGTCCGCCACACCGTCGCCACCTCGACCGCCGACTACACCATGCTGCTCAATGCGCCGGAGTGGTTCGGCCACCGGGCGGTCAGCGAGGCGCTGCGCGACGCCGTCGCCGAACTGCGCGCCGTCGACCTCACCTACGGCCCGAACCGGCCGGACAGCCTCGTCTCCCGGCTGCGCCGCGACGAGATCAGCCCCGACTCGTACCCGCCGCTGGCCGACCTGATCGACCTCTGCGCCGCGATGCGGGCGGCCACCGACGGCTGGTTCGACGCCTGGGCGGTGCCCGGCGGCTTCGACCCGGGCGGCCTGCTCGGCGGCTGGGCGGTGGAGCGGGCCGCGGCCCGGTTGCGCGCCGCCGGCATCCACGACTACGCCGTGCTCAGCGGCGCCGACCTGACGGTACGCGGACACGCGGCGCACGGCGGGCCGTGGCGCGTCGCGGTGCACCACCCCACCGACACCCGCCGGACACCTGTCGTACTGGAGATGACGACGGGCGCGGTCGGCACGTCCGGCGTCACCGGCAGGCGCGGCCACGTCGTCGACCCGCACAACGGCGAGCCGACCGACCGGCTGGTGGCCGCCACCGTGCTCGGCCCGAACCTCGCCGTCGCCGACGCCTACGCCACCGCCCTGTACGCCGCCGGACCGGCCGGGCTGGCCTGGTTCCGTCACGACTCGGACTACCGGCCGCTGTTCGCGCACCACCGGCGCTGATCCGCTGCCCGGCGCGGAGCGCGATCGGCCCCCACGGTCTCGGCAACGACCGTGAGGGCCGGTCAGCGACGAGTGCGCGTGGCTCGCGCAATCGAGGGGTGCGGGCCGAGGGGCCGGGCGCCCGACCACGCCACCCGAAGACGGGCCGGGGATCGACTCAGCGGAAACCGCATCGGTACGCTAGCGAATCGACGCAACTCGACGCAAGAGTCTCCACAGCGGACGCCGGGTGAACGGTGTCGGCAATCAGCGGTGAACGCACGGTGGGGCAGAGGTGACGGGCCGGGCCCGGGATGGCACGCTGTCCGCCGTGAGTTTCGATCTGAGCGTGTGGGCCCTGCCGAACGGGGCGACACCGGAGCAGGTGCGCGCGGCGGTGCAGCAGTGCCGCGACGGCTGGCACGGCAAGCAGCACCCCGACCCGCGACTCGTCGCCTTCTACCGGGCGATCACGGCGAGCTACCCGGACCGCCCGGCCCGGCCCGGTACGCCGTGGGAGGTGGCGCCACTGCACACGGCCGCCGACCACATCGAGATGAACCTGCATCCGACCTGCCCGGACCAGGTCCTGCTGGACATCGAGCGGCTGGCCGGCGAGCACGACCTGATGCTCTTCGACGCGCAGGACGGCTCGGTCTACCCGCCACCGGCCCGCGTCCGTTCCTGACCCACCGGGACGACGAAGGGCCCGGCCGATCCGGCCGGGCCCCGCTGTGTCCTGTTCGGACTACACGTCGCGCAGGTCGGCCGCGCTGGCCGCGACCGCGCCGATCGAGTCGGCGGCGGAGGTCAGCAGGTCGGCGCCGAGCGCCTGGTCGACGGTGAGCGTCATCAGCGTCTCACCACCGGCCTCGCGGCGGGCCACCTGCATGGCGGCGATGTTCACGCCGGCCTCGCCGAGCAGCGTGCCGACGGTGCCGACCACGCCGGGCCGGTCGGCGTAGCGCAGGAAGACCAGGATGCCCTCCGCGCCGATCTCCACGTCGAAGCCGTCCACCTCGGTCAGCTTGAACACGTCGCGGGTGCCGGTGTGCGCCACGGTGCCGGAGACGCGGACGGTGCGCCCGTCCGGCAGCGCGCCGCGCACGGTCACCAGGTTCGGGTGGTCGACGGTCTCGCCCGGCGTGGCGAGCGTGACCTCGACGCCCCGCTCGGCGGCCAGGTGCGGCGCGTTGACGTAGGTGACCTGCTCCTCCACCACGGAGCTGAACAGGCCCTTGGTGGCGGCGAGCTTGAGCACCGACACGTCGTGGGCGGCGATCTCGCCGCGCACCTCGACGGTGACGCTGGCGGCCACCCCGCCGGCCAGGGCGGTGAACGCCCGGCCCAGCCGCTCGGCCAGCGGCAGCAGCGGGCGGACGTCCTCGGCGACCACGCCGCCGGCCTGCACGTTGACCGCGTCCGGGACGAACTCGCCCTGGAGCGCGAGCTTGACGCTCTTGGCCACCGCGAGGCCGGCCTTGTCCTGCGCCTCGTTGGTGGAGGCGCCCAGGTGCGGGGTGGCCACCACGTTGTCGAAGGCGAACAGCGGCGAGGAGGTGCACGGCTCCTTGGCGTACACGTCGACGCCGGCGCCGGCGACCCGGCCCTCCGCGATCGCGTCGGCGAGCGCCTGCTCGTCGACCAGACCGCCGCGGGCGGCGTTGACGATCCGGACACCCGGCTTGACGATCGCCAGCTCCTTCTCGCCGATCAGGCCGACCGTCTCCGGCGTCTTCGGCAGGTGGATCGAGATGAAGTCGCTCTCCCGCAGCAGCTCCTCCAGCCCGACCAGGCGGACGCCGAGCTGCGCGGCACGGGCCGGCTGGATGTACGGGTCGTACGCGATCAGCCGGGTGCCGAACGCGGCGATCCGCTGCGCGAAGAGCACCCCGATGCGGCCGAGGCCGACCACGCCCACGGTCTTGCCCTGGATCTCGACGCCGGTGTACTTGGACCGCTTCCACTCCCCCGCCTTGAGCGCGGCGCTGGCGCTGGCGGTGTTGCGGGCCACCGCGAGCAGCAGCGCGACGGCCTGCTCGGCGGCGGAGACGATGTTCGAGGTGGGCGCGTTGACGACCATGACGCCCCGCGCGGTGGCGGCCGGCACCTCGACGTTGTCCAGGCCGACACCGGCCCGGGCGACCACCTTCAGCCGCGGCGCGGCGGCGATGGCCTCGGCGTCGATCTGGGTGGCGCTGCGTACGATCACCGCGTCGGCCTCGGAGAGGGCGGAGAGCAGAGCGGGGCGGTCGGTGCCGTCCACGTGGCGCACGTCGAAGTCGTGCGCGAGCACCTCGATGGCGGCGGGGGCGAGTTCTTCGGCGATCAGTACGACAGGATTCATCGGTCCTCGTAGACGCTCGGTAATGGTTCGGCCTGGGGCGCCGGGACGCCGCGCTGCGCCCTGCGCCGATCCGTGCCACGGCCGTCGGGTGCGCTCGGGCACCACACCAAGGATGGTAGGGGGCCGCCCGCCCGGCGTGTCCCGGACTGCGGGGTGAGGGCCCTCACACAGGCCCGTCGCACGCCTGTCATCCCCCGTTCACCGGGGGCGGTACGGGACGAGGCGTTACTCACCGTGTCCCAGGACGTGAACGGACGGCGGCCCGCGGCCCGACGCCGGGGAGAGCGTCGGGTCGCGGGCCGCATGTGGGGAGGGTTCAGGCGGTCTCGGTGATCGGCCGGTCGACCCAGCTCATCATGGCCCGCAGCTTCTGCCCGGTCTCCTCGATCGGGTGCGCCGCGCCCTCGGCCCGCCACTTGGCGAAGTTCGGCCGGCCGGCCTCGTCCTCGGCCACCCACTCGCGGGCGAACTCGCCGGACTGGATCTCGCCGAGGATCTTGCGCATCTCGTCCTTGACCCGGGAGTCGATGACGCGCGGGCCGCGGGACAGGTCGCCGTACTCGGCGGTGTCGGAGATGCTGTAGCGCATCCGGGCGATGCCGCCCTCGTACATCAGGTCGACGATGAGCTTCAGCTCGTGCAGGCACTCGAAGTAGGCCACCTCGGGCGCGTAGCCGGCCTCGGTGAGCACCTCGAAACCGGTCTGCACCAGCGCCGCCGCGCCACCGCACAGCACCGCCTGCTCGCCGAACAGGTCGGTCTCGGTCTCCTCGGTGAAGGTGGTCCGGATCGCGCCGGCCCGGGTGCCGCCGATCGCCTTGGCGTACGCCAGGGCCAGGCCGAACGCGTTGCCGCTGGCGTCCTGCTCGACGGCGACCAGGCAGGGCACGCCCTTGCCGTCGACGTACTGGCGGCGGACCAGGTGACCGGGGCCCTTCGGGGCGACCATCGCCACGTCCACGTCGGCCGGCGGCTTGATCAGGCCGTACCGGATGTTGAAGCCGTGCCCGAAGAACAGCGCCTTGCCCGCGGCCAGGTTCGGCGCGATGGACTCGGCGTAGATGTGCCGCTGGGCGGTGTCCGGCGCCAGGATCATGATCACGTCGGCCTCGGCCGCCGCCTCGGCGGGCGTGAGCACCCGCAGGCCCTGCTCCTCGGCCTTCGGCCGGCTCTTCGACCCGGCGGGCAGGCCGATCACCACGTCGACGCCGGAGTCGCGCAGCGACAGCGCGTGCGCGTGGCCCTGGCTGCCGTACCCGATCACGGCGACCTTGCGGCCCTGGATCAGGCCCAGGTCGGCGTCGTCGTCGTAGAACACCTCAACGCTCATTGACTTCCCTTTCGTACGGCGGTGCCCGTCGGCCCGTCGAAAAACTTGTGGGTACGGATCAGGCGGCGCGCAGGGCCGGGCCGGCGGTGATGGCCCGCGAACCCCGCCCGATGGCCACGGTGCCGGACTGGACCATCTCCTTGATGCCGAACGGCTCCAGGTCGCGCAGCAGCGCGTCGAGCTTGTCCGGCGTGCCGGTGGCCTCGACGGTCAGCGTGTCCGGCGCGACGTCGACCACCCGGGCGCGGAACAGGCCGACCGTCTCCAGCACCTGGGCGCGGGCCGCGCGGTCCGCGCGGACCTTGACCAGCAGCAGCTCCCGCGCCACCGACACCTGCGGGTCCAGTTCCACGATCTTGAGTACGTTGACCAGCTTGTTGAGCTGCTTGGTCACCTGCTCCAGCGGCGAGGACTCGGCGTTGACCACGATGGTGATGCGGGAGACGTCCGGGTTCTCGGTCTCGCCCACGGCGAGGCTGTCGATGTTGAACCCGCGCCGGGAGAACAGCCCGGAGACCCGGGCGAGGACACCCGGCTTGTTCTCCACCAGCACGGACAGCGTGTGCATAGTCATTAGAGTTCGTCCTCGTCGAACGCGGGGCGCACACCCCTGGCGAACATGATCTCGTCGTTGCTGGTGCCGGCGGCGACCATCGGCCAGACCATCGCGTCCTTGCCGACCACGAAGTCGATGACCACAGGCGCGTCGTTGATCGCCATGGCCGCCTCGATGGTCTTGTCCACGTCGGCGGCGTTCTCGCAGCGCAGCCCGACGCAGCCGAGCGCCTCGGCGAGCTTGACGAAGTCCGGGATGCGGTGCTTGTGCGTGCCCAGCTCGGTGTTGGAGTAGCGCTCCCCGTAGAACAGGGTCTGCCACTGCCGCACCATGCCGAGGTTGCCGTTGTTGATCACGGCGACCTTGATCGGGATGCCCTCCAGCGCGCAGGTGGCCAGCTCCTGGTTGGTCATCTGGAAGCAGCCGTCGCCGTCGACCGCCCAAACAGTGGTGTCCGGCTTGCCGACCTTGGCGCCCATCGCGGCCGGGACGGCGTAGCCCATCGTGCCCAGGCCACCGGAGTTGAGCCAGGTGTGCGGCTTCTCGTACGAGATGAACTGGCTGGCCCACATCTGGTGCTGGCCGACGCCCGCCACGTAGACCGCGTCCGGGCCGGCGATCTCGCCCAGCCGCTTGATCACGTACTGCGGGGAGAGCGTGCCGTCGGCCGGCTCCTCGAAGCCGAGCGGGTAGCGCTCGCGCAGGTCGTCGAGCTGGGCCCACCAGTCGGTCAGGTCCACCGACGGGTGCGCGGCCTGCTCGGCGGTGACCGCCGCGATCAGCTCGTCGATCACGTGCCGCGCGTCGCCCACGATCGGGACGTCGGCGTGCCGGTTCTTGCCGATCTCGGCCGGGTCGATGTCGGCGTGCACCACTGCCGCGTCCGGCGCGAACGAGTCGAGCTTGCCGGTCACCCGGTCGTCGAAGCGGGCGCCCAGCGCCACGATCAGGTCGGCCTTCTGCAGGCCGTAGACCGCGGCGACGGTGCCGTGCATGCCGGGCATGCCCAGGTGCTGGCGGTGCGAGTCGGGGAACGCGCCCAGCGCCATCAGCGTGGTGACCACCGGGATGCCGGTCTGCTCGGCCAGCTTGCGCAGCCCTTCGGTGGCGCCGGCCTTGAGCACGCCGCCGCCGACGTAGAGGACCGGACGGCGGGCCGAGGTCATCAGCCGGGCCGCCTCCCGGATCTGCTTGCCGTGCGGGTGCAGCGTGGGCCGGTAGCCGGGCAGGTCGAGCGTCGGCGGCCAGGAGAACGTCGCCGGCGCCTGGAGCACGTCCTTGGGGATGTCGACGAGCACCGGGCCCGGGCGGCCGGTCGCGGCCAGGTGGAACGCCTCGGCCAGCACGCGGGGGATCTCGTCGGCGGTCTGCACCAGGAAGTTGTGCTTCGTGATGGGCAGCGTGATGCCCTGGATGTCCGCCTCCTGGAAGGCGTCGGTGCCGATCGACGGCCGGGCCACCTGGCCGGTGATCGCCACCATCGGGACCGAGTCCATGTACGCGTCCGCGATCGGGGTCACCAGGTTCGTCGCGCCCGGGCCGGAGGTGGCGATGCACACGCCGACCCGGCCGGTGGCCTGCGCGTAACCGGTGGCCGCGTGCCCGGCGCCCTGCTCGTGGCGGACCAGGATGTGCCGGACCGTGGAGTCGTAGAGCGGGTCGTAGGCGGGCAGGATCGCGCCGCCCGGAATGCCGAAGACCACGTCGACGCCGAGCGCCTCGAGCGACCGCACGAGCGAACCGGCACCCGAGACCTGCGCGGTGGCGGGCTCCCGTACGGGCGTCTCGGTGGTGGGGGCCGCCGGGACGGTACGGCCGGAGCGGGCGGCGGGGTCGGAGTCACCGGCCGCGCCGGTGCCGGAACGGGCACGGCGGGCGGAGTGGGCGAGGGTCTCTGGCGTGGGTCTCGTCATGGCGGTTCAAGCCTTCGGAAGTGAGTGGGTGACGCGCTTCTCAGGATGGGACGGGGAGGTCCCGGCGATGGTCCGACGGCAACAAAAAAGCCCACGTGCAGGATGCACGGGGCCAGCGCACTCTCGGTGGGAGAGTGCGCTCAGGTAAGTACTCGCGGCGACCGGTTCGACGACATGCGGCTAAGCCTGACGCATCTCACGCGATGAGTCAACTGATCCCACATTTTGGTTCACGGACGTGGGAGTGTCGGCCGCCGGCACCCCCTCCGCGCCCGCCGCCACCTGCGAAGATCCCCCCATCGGGGGACGCTGGGCGGGCACCGCGGCGGGCGGGTTGTTGCGCAGCCGCGGCAGCAGCGGCGACGGGGCGCGCGCCGGCGCGGGCGGCGGCACCGGCGGCATCGCGCTGTGCCGGTTGCCGGGGGCGGTGGCCGCCTCCAGCATCGCCTCCAGGTGCTCGGCCGGTACGCCCCAGCCGAACAGCGCGCCCTGGCCGAACCGGCAGCCGGCGGCCACCACGGCGGCCAGCTCGGTCGGGTTGGTGACGCCCTCGGCGATCACCTCCAGCCCGAGCTGGTGGCCCAGGCGCATGACGATGTCGACCATCGGGGCGAACGCCGGGCCGTCCCGCCCGACCGGCCGTACCGGCTCGTGCTCGGCGACCAGACTGTGGTCGATCTTGAGGATGTCGATCGGCAGCCGCCGGAGCTGGCCGAGCGACGAGTAACCGGCGCCGAAGTCGTCGAGCGCGATCCGGACTCCGGTCAGCCGCAGCGCGGTGAGCCGCCGGATCAGCTCGTCCAGGTCGGTGGCGACCGCGTGCTCGGTCACCTCCAGCACCAGCCGCTGCGGCGGCACGTGGTGCGCGCGCAACGCGTCGGCCACCTGGACCACGTACTCCGGGGCGTGCAGCTCACGCGGCGACACGTTCACCGACACCCAGACGTCGTGCCCGTCGGCCAGCCAGCGGGAGAGCTGGTAGCAGGCCTGGTGCAGCACCCACGCGCCGAGCTTGGCGATCATCCCGCACTCCTCGGCGAGCGGGATGAACTCGTCCGGCCGGACGTTGCCCAGCTCGGGGTGCCGCCAGCGCAGCAGCGCCTCCGCGCCGACCGGCCGCACCGAGGGCAGCGAGGCCACCGGCTGGAAGACCAGCCGCAGCTCGTCGCGCTCGATCGCGCCGCGCAGCTCGTGCTCCATCCGGGTCCGCCGGCTCAGCAACTGGTCGTACGTGGCGTCGTAGCGCTCGATCCGGTTCTTGCCCCGCTGCTTGGCGTAGCGCAGCGCCAGGTCGGCGTTGCGCAGCAGCAGCTCGACGTCCTGCTCACCGTGCCCGGCGGCCACTCCGATGCTCACCGACAGGAAGACCGGCCCGTCCCCCTGCTCGTACGGGCGGCCGAGCACCCCGAGCAGGCGGTCGGCGACCGGGCCGGGGTCGGCCGGCCCGTGCATCAGCACCGCGAACTCGTCGCCGCCGAGCCGGGCGGCCAGGTCACCCGGGCGCAGGTTGCCCCGCAGCCGCCGCCCCACCTCGATCAGCACCGCGTCGCCGACGTCGTGCCCGCGCATGTCGTTGACGTTCTTGAAGCCGTCGAGGTCGAGCCCGAGCAGCACGCACGGCACGCCGGCCTCGGCACTGCGGTGCAGGGCGCGCAGCAGCCCGCGCCGGTTCGCCAGCCCGGTCAGCGGGTCGGTGTGCGCCAGCTCGCGGAAGTGCGCCTCCCGCTCGGCGAGCCGGATCGCGTAGCCGCGCACGTCGTTGAGGGCGAGGTACTGCCGGGTCACCAGCGCGAACCCCTCGACGGTGCCGGCCACGATGGCGTACCCGTCGAATCCGCCGCCCTGCACCAGGTGGTACATCGCGGAGGCCGCCATGGCGAACATCGGCACGAAGGCGTACTCGCCGTCGCGGCGGATGAAGTCGACGTCGAGCTGCGTGAGGTCGGCCCGGCGCCCGGCCACGGCGGTGGCCAGCAGACCGGCGGCGGTCAGCACCGCGCCGGTGAGCACCATGCCCGGGCCGGCCTGGCAGAGCCCGGCGGACACGGCCAGCCCGCCGGCCGTCACCGCTATCGCGCCGGCGGCGAGCAGCGTCAGCCACCCGCGTGGCGGCGCGACCCGCAGCACGACGATCATCGTGAGCCCGGTGGTGAGCGCCGCGCTGACGGTGGCCAGCACGATCGGCAGGCAGGCGACCGGGGTGGCGTCGCCGAGCAGCCGGGTCGGCTCGCTGAACGCCACCCAGCCGACGAACCAGAGCGCGCTGCCCATGATCAGGCCGTCGAGCAGCAGCCGGGCGGTGGCGGCCCGGGTCGCGGCGGCGCCGGGCAGCCGCAGGACGGCGGCGCCGAGGCCGAGCGCCGCGAGCGTCGTACCGACGGAGACGAGGACCGCCCACCCGGTCCGCTGGCCCTGCCGGTGCGCCCAGTGGTCACCGGCGGCCAGCAGGCCGCCGAGACCGACCAGGAGGCTGAACAGGGCGGCCCCGGCGGCGACCGCGAGCAGCAGGTGGGCCGGCCGGCGGGAGCCGGTGCGGCGCCGCACCGACGCGGCGAGCAGCCCGGCGGCACCGGCCGCGACGATGCCGCTCAACACCGCGACGGTGACCATCCCCGGGGACGACTGCACGCGTCAACTCTGCCGGATGAGCGCCTCCCGTGGGGCACCGGGTGTGCAACTGTTGGGACACAGGGTGCGCGCCGCGGGATCGCCGAGCGGATGGTGTCAGACTGGTTGTCATGCCTGAGCTGCGGTCGAGGACCTCCACCCACGGTCGGACGATGGCCGGCGCCCGGGCCCTCTGGCGGGCCACCGGGATGACCGACGACGACTTCGGCAAGCCGATCGTCGCCATCGCGAACAGTTTCACCCAGTTCGTACCCGGTCACGTCCACCTCAAGGACCTCGGCGGCCTGGTCGCCGACGCGGTGGCCGAGGCCGGCGGCGTCGGCCGGGAGTTCAACACGATCGCCGTGGACGACGGCATCGCCATGGGCCACGGCGGCATGCTCTACTCCCTGCCCAGCCGGGAGCTGATCGCCGACGCGGTGGAGTACATGGTCAACGCGCACTGCGCGGACGCCCTGGTCTGCATCTCCAACTGCGACAAGATCACCCCGGGCATGCTGCTGGCCGCGCTGCGGCTCAACATCCCGACGGTCTTCGTCTCCGGCGGCCCGATGGAGGCCGGCAAGACGGTGGCGATCGAGGGCGTCGTGCACTCCAAGATCGACCTGATCGACGCCATGATCGCCTCCTCGAACGAGGCGGTCACCGACGACCAACTCGGCGAGATCGAGCGCTCCGCGTGCCCGACCTGCGGCTCCTGCTCCGGCATGTTCACCGCCAACTCGATGAACTGCCTCACCGAGGCCATCGGCCTGGCGCTGCCCGGCAACGGTTCGACGCTCGCCACCCACGCCGCGCGGCGGTCGCTGTTCGTCGAGGCCGGGCGCACCGTCGTGGAGATCGCCAAGCAGTGGTACGAGAACGACGACGCCTCGGTGCTGCCGCGCTCGATCGCCGGCCGGGAGGCGTTCGAGAACGCGATCGCCCTCGACGTGGCGATGGGCGGCTCCACGAACACCGTGCTGCACCTGCTCGCCGCCGCCCGCGAGGCGGAACTGGACTTCGGCGTCGCCGACATCGACGCCATCTCCCGCCGGGTGCCGTGCCTGGCCAAGGTCGCCCCGAACTCGCCGAACTACCACATGGAGGACGTGCACCGGGCCGGCGGCATCCCCGCCATCCTCGGCGAACTGGACCGCGCCGGGCTGCTGCACCGCGACGTGCGCGCGGTGCACTCCCCCAGCCTCGGCGAGTGGCTCGCCGACTGGGACGTCCGGGGCGGCTCGGCCACGCGAGAGGCGGTCGAGCTGTTCCACGCCGCGCCGGGCGGGGTGCGCACCACCGAGCCGTTCTCCACCACCAACCGCTGGTCGTCGCTGGACACCGACGCGGCCGGCGGCTGCATCCGCGACCGGGAGCACGCGTACAGCGCGGACGGCGGCCTGGCCATCCTGCACGGCAACCTCGCGCCGGCCGGCTGCGTGGTGAAGACCGCCGGTGTGCCCGAGGAGTGCCTGACGTTCCGCGGCCCGGCCAAGGTCTACGAGTCGCAGGACGACGCGGTGACCGCGATCCTCGCCAAGGAGATCGTCGCCGGGGACGTGGTGGTGATCCGGTACGAGGGCCCGAAGGGCGGCCCCGGCATGCAGGAGATGCTCTACCCCACCTCGTTCCTCAAGGGCCGTGGGCTGGGCCGTTCCTGCGCGCTGCTGACCGACGGCCGGTTCTCCGGCGGCACCTCCGGCCTGTCCATCGGGCACGTCTCCCCGGAGGCGGCCTCCGGCGGGCTGATCGCGCTGGTCCGTGACGGCGACGAGATCGTCATCGACATCCCGGGCCGGTCGATCGAACTGAACGTGCCCGCCGACGAGCTGGAGGCGCGCCGGGTGGCCGAGGAGAAGCGGGACCGCCCGTACACCCCGGTCGACCGGCAGCGTCCGGTGTCGGCGGCGCTTCGCGCGTACGCGTCGATGGCGACCTCGGCCAGCGACGGCGCCTACCGCCGCGTCCCCGAGTGAGCAGCGCGGGGCTCTGCGACAGGGCCCCGCGCGACGCCCGCCGCCGGTAGGGTCCGGCGGCGTGGAGACGACGGTGAGCTACGCGCGACTGGTCCGGCCGGCGATCGACCGGGTCTACGTGGGCGCCCGCTGGGGAGCCCGCGCCCGGATGGAGGCGTTCTACGCCGAGCGGGGCTGCACCCTCGGCGCGGAGAACAGCTTCTTCTCCGGTGTGCTGGCCCGGCCGATGCCCGCCGAGGCGCTGGCCGACGGCCTGGTCTACACCTCCGGGAGCATGGACGAGGAACTGGAGCAGGGCATCGTCGTCCGGGACGCCGAGGGCGCGTGGCACCTCACCGACCTCGGCCGCGAGCTGACGCTGTTCGCCCAGCGGGCCACCGGCGAGGCCGCCGAGGAACTGTGGACCATGCTGCCCGGGGTGCTGCCCGGTCTGAGCATCGTGCCCCGCCTCGCCGACCTGGTCGGCCGGGTGCTGACGCACGCGCAGGCCACCGGCGGGCCGGTGTTCCGGGCGATGTCCCCGCCGTACGAGCCGGAGGGCGCCTCCCCGGCGCTGCTGCTCGTCACCCGGCTGGGCTCGCTGCGCCACCACCGCGCGGACGCGCACCGGGCCGCGTGGCGGGCCGCCGGGCTGACCGCCGACGAGATCCGCGCGCTGCCGGACGGCCCGGAACGCGCGGCGATCGAGGCGGACACCGACCGCCGCGACGAACCGGCGTACGCGGTGCTCACCGAGGCCGAGCGGTGGGAACTGCTGGCCGGCCTCGCCGCCCTGCCCAACTAGCGCCCCGCGGCCTCCGCCGCCATCGGGTGGAACACCATGGGTGTCTCCGGGCCCGTTTGACACCCATGGCGTTCCCCTCACCGCTGGGTGGGATCCTCCTCGGCCGCTGCGGTGCCGTCGATCGGCAGGCCGAACTCCGCCGGTGAGTTCTCGTCGGTCCCGTCCAGGTCCGCGTGCGGATCCTCCGGGGCGACGTCGTCGGGGTCGGCGCCTCCGGCGTGCAGTTCGGACAGCTCAACCGGATCAGTCATGCCATCCTGGTACCCGCCGGGCGCCGCCCGAACCCGCCGGGGACGTCAGCGCGGCAGGTGTCGTTCCAGGCCGTCGAAGAGCAGGTCGAGGGTGAACTCGAACTCGGTCTGGCTGTCGCACCACCCGAGCGTCGGATCCGCCACGTCGTGCGTCTCGGCGGCGACCATCGCGGCCAGGTGCGGCAGCCGTTCGGCCAGCGCCACCATCTCGGCCTCCGCCGCGTCCGCCTCCCCGCCCGCGTCCGGGCGGAACACCTCCTGGGCGAAGCCGAGCGCCAGGCTGCCGAAGGCGTGCAGCGCCCGGTGGGCGATCCGGTACGAGAAGCCGCCGTCGACGAGTGTGGCGAGGATGCCGTCGTAGTAGGCGTACACCCCGGTGGGGACGGTCGGACGAGAGCTGAGCAGCGCGGGCGCCCATGGGTGCCGCAGCATGACGGCACGCGCGGCGAGGAAGCGCAGCCGCAGCCGGGTTCGCCAGTCGGCGCCGGGCGCGTCCGCCTCGGCCTGCTCGGCGGCTGAGGTGATCTCCGCGGCGACGGCGTCCACGAGGCCGTCGAGCAGTCGGGCCTTGCCGGGCAGGTGGTGGTAGAGCGACATGGCCTCGACGCCGAGTTCGGCGGCGAGCCGGCGCATCGTGAGCGCGGCCATCCCCTCGGCGTCGACCAGGGCGATCGCGCTGGCCAGGGCTCGCTCGCGGCTCAGCGGCTCCCGAGGCTTCCGCGCTCCCATCCGGCTTCCCATCTCCCCTTGACCTTACAACGTACGGTTGGCCTTACGACGTAAGGCAACCCGCCACGGCACGTCGACACCCCCGAGGAGCCGCCATGCACCAGCTGATCCGTACCGCCCGCGTGACCGGGCTGTTCTACCTCGGGCTCGCCGTCACCGGCGCGCTGGGGTTCCTCACCGTACGGCCGATGATCTTCGACGCCGACGACGCGGGCACGACGCTCGCCAACCTGGTGGCCCACGAGCCGCTGGCTCGCGCCGGCATCGCGCTCGAACTGCTGGTCGTCCTCACCCAGACGCTCACCGCCGTCTGGTTCTACCGGCTGTTCCGTACCGTCGACGGCACCGCCGCGGGCAGCATCGCCGCCTTCGGGCTGGTCAACGCCGTCGCGATCCTCGGCAGCGCCGCCGTCCTCGCGACGGCTCTGCAGGTCGCGACCGGCGGGCCGGGTGACGCCGGCACCGTCCAGTTGCTCTACCTCGTCAGCGGGAACCTGTGGGAGGTGGGCGGCCTCTTCTTCGGCCTCTGGCTGGTGCCGATGGGCTGGTGCGTACTCCGGTCGGGCTGGCTGCCCCGGCCGCTGGGCTGGGTCCTCGTCGCGGGCGGCGCCGGCTACGTGCTCATGACGTTCGTCGCGTACCTCGCCCCCGGCGCCGGCATCGTCGGGGACCTGCTGGTGGTCCCGGCCACCGTGGGCGAGGTGTGGATCCTCGGCTACCTGATCATCTTCGGCGTGCGGAAGCAGGAGGAGGTGGACGCCGAGGTGACGAAAGCCTAGGCCGGACTCGCGGCGAGGGCGACACCCCGGGCGTACCGGATGGCGGCCGGGGTGTCCGCGAACACCAGGCCCTCGCGGCGCAGCTCGTCGGCGACGCCGAGCGTGCTGAGCACCTGGTCGTGGCCCGGGGTGATGCCGGAGATCAGCACCGTGATCCCCCGGCCGCGCAGCCGGGCGACGGCGTCGCCGAGCACCTGGGCGCCCGTCGCGTCGATGGTGGAGACGCGGGACATCCGCAGGATCACCACCCGCACGTCGGCCACCTCGGCCAGCTCCAGCAGGAAGGTGTGCGCGGCGGCGAAGAACAGCGGACCGTCCAGCCGGTACGCGACGATGTGCTCGGCGAGCAGCGCGTGCTCCTCGTCGCTGTGCTCGCCGGTGTCCAGCGGCACCTGTTCCAGCTTGGCGCTGCGGGCCACCGCGCGCAGCGCCAGGACCACGGCGACGGCGAGCCCGACGACCACGGCGGTGACCAGGTCCCAGATCACCGTGACGGCGAACGTCAGCACCAGCACCACCGCGTCGGCCCGGGTGGCCCGCATCAGCGCCAGCAGGGAGGCCGCCTCCACCATCCGGACCGTGGTGGCGAGCAGCACCCCGGCCAGGGCGGCCAGCGGGATGCGGCCGACGAGCGGGGCGGCGGCGAGCACGATCGCGGCGAGGGCGACCGCGTGGGTGAGCGCGGCGAGTTTCGAGGACGCCCCGGCGCGGACGTTCACGGCGGTACGGGCGATGGCGGCGGTCGCCGGGATGCCGCCGAACACCGGGGAGGCGAGGTTGGCCAGGCCCTGGCCGAACAGTTCCCGGTCCGGGTCGTGCCGCTCGCCGACTGTCATGCCGTCCGCCACCGTCGCGGAGAGCAGGCTCTCCAGGGCGGCGAGCGCGGCCACCGCCAGGGCGCTCGGCAGCAGTACGCCCAACGCCCCGAGGTCCACGAAGTCGAGCGACGGCGCGGGCAGCCCTTGCGGCAGCTCACCGATCCGGGCCAGGTCGATCGGGGCCAGCTCGGCGAGGAGCGTCGCGGCGGCCACCCCGACCAGGGAGAACGGCACGGCGGGCCGCCACCGGCCGCCGAGCAGCATCAGCGCCGCCACACCGAGCGCCACGGCGATCGCCGCGGGCCGGGGCTGGGCGGCGAACCGGGCGACCGCGTCGGCGGCCACCGCCCACACCTTCTCGCCGTGCGCTCCGGCGACGCCGAGCGCGGCCGGTACCTGTTGCAGCGCGATGACCACGGCGATGCCGGCGGTGAAGCCCTCGATCACCGGGGCCGGCAGGTAGCGGACGTACCGGCCGAGGCGGGCCAGCGCGAGCGCGATCAGGATCAGCCCGGCCAGCGCGCCGACCATCAGCACGCCGCCGGCGCCGAACTGCTGCACCACCGGCACCAGCACGACTGTCATGGCCCCGGTGGGACCGGAGACCTGGAGGTTGGAGCCGCCGAAGACCGCCGCGACCGCTCCGGCGACGACGGCGGTGACCAGACCGGCCTGCGCGCCGAGCCCGGAGGTGACGCCGAAGGCCAGCGCCAGCGGCAGCGCCACCACGGCGACGGTGAGCCCGGCGAGCAGGTCGCGCCGGGGCGAGCGGCGCACTGCCGCCCAGTCGGCCCGGCCGGGCAGCAGCCCGCCGAACAGCCGGCCCGCCTGCCGTACGAGGTCACCGGCGCGAAGGGCCGCCCCGCTCACCGGTCCGTCCCGGAGGCCCGCAGCTCGTCCAGCAGGGCATCCCGGTCGGTGAGGACCGCGCCGAGGATGCGCCGCCCGGCGGCGAGCAGGTCGGCCACGTCGGGGGTGCTGAGCGCGTACATCACCAGCGGGCCGTCCCGGTAGGAGGTGACCATGCCGGCGCGACGCAGCACGGCGAGCTGCTGGGAGAGGTTCGACGCCTCCACGTCGATGGCGGCGAGCAGGTCGCGGACCGGCAACGGCCCGTCCTGGAGCAGTTCGAGCACCCGGATGCGGACCGGGTGCCCGAGGGTGCGGAACAGCTCCGCCTTGGCCTGGTACAGCGGCACCGACACGACTCACCCCTCCGACGACTCTGAAGACTTTAGCACTTGCAGAAATCTTCAAATCGACGGAGATGGGGCTGACCGCCTCAGGGCAGGTCGTTGACGCAGCGCAGCACCGGGCGGCGGGTGAGCGCGTCGGCGTCGAGCGGACCGGGCGCGCGCACGGTGAACGTCGCGCTCTCCCCCGGCAGCAGCGTCACCAGCGCCCGGTCCACCTGCGCGGCCGGATCGAGGCGGTCCGGGAACAGCGTCAGGTCGCGCAGCACCGTCCGGGCGGTCACCCGGACGCGCCGGCCGCCGTCGGCCGGCTCGACGGTCGCGTCCCACTGCGCCGCCGGCCACCGCACGTCGCGGTCCTCGGCGAAGAACCACAGCGCGCGCTCCGCGGCGTCCCCGACGTCCGCGACCAGCAGTTCGACGCGGCCGTCGTCCGGCCGCGCCAGCTCCGCCGGCAGCACCACCACGACCGAGGAGTACGCCGGGACGTCGAGGTCGACCGAGGTCTTCGCCCTCGGCTCCCCGGTGACTGTCAGCCGGGTGACGGTGGCCGGCCCGCTCCACGCCTGGGCGGTGTCGTTCACCGCCACCAGCGCCAGCCCGCCGTCACGCGGCTGCACGGTGAGCAGCCGGTCGGCGTAGGCGCGGCGCAGCGCGTACCACAGCGGTTTGCGGCGCCCGTCGCCGTCGATCGCCGACCAGGACGTGACCGGCCAGCAGTCGTTGAGTTGCCACACGACGGTGCCCGCGCAGACCGGACGGTACGAGCGGAAGTGCTCCACGCCGAACTGGATGGCGCGGGCCTGGTTGAGCTGGGTGAGGTAGTGCCAGTCGTCGAAGTCGGCGGGCGGCGGCAGGTGCGCGTCGAGCCCGCGCCGGAGCTTGCGGTCCCCGTCGGCCGCCTTCTGGTGGTGCGCCATGCCCGGCGAGTCGTGCGCCAGCGGTTCGTCGGAGAGGGCCCGGCGCAGCGTCGCGTACGCCGGCGGCGCCTGGTAGCCGAACTCGGCCACGAAGCGTGGCACGTAGTCCCGGTAGCGGGTGTAGTCGTCGGTGTTCCACACGTCCCAGATGTGCGTGGTGCCGTGCGCCGGGTCGTTGGGGTGGACGTCCTCGCTGCCGGACCAGGGGCTACCCGGCCAGTACGGGACCGTCGGGTCCAGTTCGCCGACGATCTCCGGCAGCAGCTCCAGGTAGTAGCCGCGTCCCCAGGTGCGCCCGGCCAGCGGTTCCTGCCAGTCCCAGTCGTGCCAGCCCCAGATGTTCTCGTTGTTGCCGGTCCAGAGCACCAGCGAGGGGTGCCCGGCGAGGCGCGTCACCTGCTCGCGCGCCTCCGCCTCGACCTCGGTGCGGAACGGCTCCTCCTCGGGGTACGCCGCGCAGGCGAACAGGAAGTCCTGCTGCACCAGCAGTCCCATCTCGTCGGCCAGGTCGTAGAAGTCGTCCGACTCGTACCGGCCGCCGCCCCAGACGCGCAGCAGGTTGACGTTCGCCCCGGCCGCCTGGGCGAACCGCTGCGCCAGGCGCTCCCGCGTGACCCGGTCGGGGAACGCGTCGTCGGGGATCCAGTTGACGCCTTTGACGAACACCAGCACGTCGTTGACGTGCAGCGCGAACGGGGTGCCGTGCGCGTCGGGCGTGGTGTCCAGCCGGACCGAACGGAACCCGATCCGGCGGGACGCGGCGTCCAGCTCCCGGCCACCGGCGCCGTGCAGGCTCACGTCGAGGTCGTACCGCGGCTGGTCGCCGTACCCGATCGGCCACCACAGCGCGGGGTCCGCGACGGTGAGCGTCACGACGGCGGTCCGCTCCCCCGCCGGTACGGCGACCTCGGCGGTGACCCCGGCGACGGCGGCGCGGACGGTCAGCGGCTCGTCGCCGGCCCGCTCGACCTCGGCGCGCAGCTCCACCCGGCCGGTGCCGTCGACCACCATGACCAGCGGCCGGACCGACGCGAGCCGGGCGGTCGACCAGGCGTGCAGCCCGATGTCCTGCCAGATGCCGGCGGTGACGAGCGTCGGTCCCCAGTCCCAGCCGAAGTTGCAGGCGGTCTTGCGGATGAAGTGGAACGGCTCCGGGTACGCGTTCGGCCGGTCACCGAGCCGGTCCCGGTGCGCCTCCGCGTACCGGTACGGGGAGTCGAAGCGTACGGCGAGGGTGTTGCCGTCCGGGCGCAGCAGCGCGCGGACGTCGAAGCGGTACGAGCGGTGCTGGTTCTCGGTGCGTCCGACCTCGACGCCGTTGAGCCTGACGGTGGCGACCGTGTCGAGTCCGGCGCAGACCAGGTCGATCCGGTCCTCGTCACCGGGTTGCCAGGCGAACGTGGTCTCGTAGACCCAGTCGGTGCGGCCGATCCAGGTGAGGCGGTTCTCGTTGTCGTCCAGGTACGGGTCGGGGATGAGGCCGGCCGCGAGCAGGTCGGTGTGCACGCAACCGGGGACCGTGGCCGGCACCGCCGCCCCGGCGATCTCCGGCGGCACCGCCGGGCCGGGCTCGGCCCGCAGCGTCCATCCCTCGTGCAGCAGCGTTCGACGGCTCACGACTTCACCGCGCCTTCCATGATTCCGCGGACGATCTGACGTCCACCGATGAACAGCATGACCAGCAGGGGGACGGTGGCGATGAACGCACCCGCGAGCACCCGCCGGTAGATCACGTAGTTGCCGCTGGCCAGGTCCGAGATCGCCACCATCGACGTCGGGTAGTCGGTGCCGCTGAGCGTGATCAGCGGCCACTGGAAGTCGTTCCAGGTGGCCACGAACGTGAGCAGGCCGAGCACCGCCAGGGCCGGACGGATCGCGGGGAGCACGATCGTCGCGTACACCCGCATGGTCGTGGCGCCGTCGACCCGGGCCGACTCGATCAGCTCGTCCGGGACGGTGTTCACGATGAACTGCCGCATGTAGAACACGCCGAACGCGGTGACCAGGCCGGGCGCGATGACCGCGAGCAGCGTGCCGTTCCAGCCGAGCTTGCCCATCACGATGTAGAGCGCCACGATGCCGAGCTGGTTGGGGACGGTGAGCGTGAGCACCACGAACAGCATCAGCACGCGGCTGCCGGTGAAGCGCAGCTTGGCGAAGGCGAACCCGGCCAGCGAGCAGAAGAACAGCACCGAGGCGGTCACCACGGCGGAGACGATGACGCTGTTGACCAGCGACGCGGCGAAGTAGACGTCCTGGAGGGAGAAGACCTCGTCGACGTTGGTGAGGAAGCGGTCGCCGGGGATCACCGCCGGGGGCAGCTTCGCCAGCGCCTCGTCGTCGCTGGTGGCGATGACGAACATCCAGTAGAGCGGGAACGCGGCGAACAGCATGCTCACCGCGAGGAGCAGGTAGGTCCAGAGCCCGGCCGGGGTGTCCTGTGGCGCCCGGGCCACCACGCGTCGCGTCGTCACCGGCGGCCTCCGGAGAGTCGGTTGGTCAGCAGGTAGTTGACGCCGGCCACGATCAGGATGATCAGGAACAGCGCCCAGGACATGGCGGCGGCGTACCCGAGGTTGAGGTCCTTCCAGCCGACCTTGTAGATGAGCTGGGCGATGGTCTGCCACTCGCCGTCCGGCCCGCCGGTCGCGGCCTGCGCGTTCGGGTCGAACAGCATCGGCTCGGTGAACAGCTGCAACCCGCCGATGGTGGACAGGATGACTGTGAACAGGACCACCGGCTGGATCATCGGCACGGTGATCCGCCAGAGCTGCTTCCACTGCCCGGCGCCGTCGATCGCCGCGGCCTCGTAGACGTCGCGCGGGATGGACTGCATGGCGGCCAGGTAGAGCAGCGCGTTGTAGCCGATCCACTTCCAGTTGACCATCGTGGCGATGGCGATCCAGGCGTGCAGCTTGTCCGCCCGCCAGTCGATCGGGTCGTCCGCGCCGCCGATGCCGAGCAGGCCCAGCGCCCAGTTCGCCATGCCGAAGTCGCGGGAGAAGAAGACGCTGAACACCATCGTCGAGGCCACGATCGGTGTCACGTACGGCAGCAGCACACCCACCCGCCACCACGTCTGCGCCCGCAGCCTGCGGTTGAGCAGCGACGCGACGAGCAGCGCGAGCAGCAGTTGCGGAACCGTGGAGAGCAGGAAGATGCCGAACGTGTTGGCCAGGGCGTTCCAGAAGTCCTCGTCGGCGACCAGGCGGCTGAAGTTCTCCACGCCCGCCCAGTACGGCAGCGTCGGGTCGTCGAGGCGGTAGTTGCGCAGCGACACGACCGCGTTGAACAGCAGCGGGAACAGCCCGAACACCACGAAGAGCAGGAAGAACGGCGCGATCATCAGGTACGGCATGTACCGCATGTCGAAGCGGTACAGCCGGTCGCGCCAGGTCATCCGCCGGTCACCGGCACTGCCCCGCTGCGGCGCGGGTGGGCGGCGGGGCGGTGCGGCACGGGTGCTGGACATCGGTTCACTCCAGGGCCGGGAGATCGGGACGGCGACGGGGCGGACCGGGCGCCCCGCCACCGTTGACACGTCAGGACTTGGCGGCCTTCTCGGCCTCCTTGACCGCCTCGGACCAGGCGGCGTCGGACTTGAGCGACTTGTTCTCCACCCGCCGGATCACGTTCTCCACCGCCACCCGGGTCGGGCCGTTCTTGCGGCCCAGGTACTGCGGGGTGAGGCCCTGCGCCATCTTCGGGAAGATCTGGCCGACCGGGGCGTCGTTGAAGAACGGGTTCTTGAAGTCGGCGATGGCCGGGTCGGCGTAGAGCGCCGGCTGTGACGGCAGGTTGCCGACCTTCTTGAAGATCTCGATCTGCTGCTCCGGCGCGACCAGCCAGGTCAGCAGCTTGTACGCCTCGTCGACGTTCTTGCCCTGCTTGGGCAGCGTCAGGAACGAGCCGCCCCAGTTGCCGCCGCCACCCGGTACCGCGGCGATGTCCCACTTGCCCTCGGTGCCGGGCGCGGTGTCCTTGATGTGGCCGAGCATCCAGGCCGGGCAGGCGAGCACCGCGAACGCGCCGCTGGTGAAGCCCTTGTCCCAGTCGGCCTGGAAGCTGACCAGGTTGGCCGACAGCCCGGCGCCGACGGCCTTGACCGTG
Source organism: Micromonospora sp. BL1 (assembly GCF_003667485.1). Lineage (NCBI taxonomy): Bacteria > Bacillati > Actinomycetota > Actinomycetes > Micromonosporales > Micromonosporaceae > Micromonospora > Micromonospora sp. BL1. Next base: position 4,425 of record NZ_RCVK01000336.1, on the reverse strand, counting down.
TAGTCGAACGCGACCTTCGGGCCCTGCTCCATCCGTAGCTGGTCCTGTTCGTCGTAGAAGCCGACCGGCTGCTGGCCGAGGATCGGGTTGAACAGGTTGGTGCCGGCGTCGATGAACTTCTTCTTCGTCGTGGCGGTGTACTGCTGGCCGACCTCGATGAACCGGTCCCAGGTGGGCCAGAGCGCTGACACCTGGTCGCGTTCGGTGGGCAGGCCGGCGGCCTTGAACAGGTCGGTGCGGTAGCACATGGCCAGGCCGCCGACGTCGGTGCCGAGGCCGATCTGTGTCTTGCCGTCGGCCGACAGCGACTGCTTCCACTTCCAGGGCAGGTACTTGCTCTCGTACGAGCCGGCGCCCTTGTCGAGCAGGTTGACGAACTTGTCGGACTGGCTGCGGAACTGGACCATGAAGCCCTCGTCGATCGCCGCGATGTCCGGTGCCCCGTTGCCCGCGACCAGCTTCTTCTGCAGGTCCTCGTGCTGGGCGTTGTACTCACCGGAGTTGAGCTGGATCTTGACGTTCGGGTGCTCGGCCTCGTACTTGGCCTTGAGGTCCTGGAGCCCGAAGTCGCCCCAGAAGTTGATTTTCAGCGTGACCTGACCACCGGCCGAGTCCGAGCCGCCGGTGGTGCTCCTGCCGCTGCAGGCGGCGACCATGACCAGGCTGACGGCACCGACGGCGGCCACGCGCGCCAGGTGCGTCCAGGACCGTCTCATCTCATCCTCCGCGCCTAATGGGAACGCTCCCGAATATCGAGAGACGTTGACTGAACCGGATAAGTGACGCCACCGTACGATCCCCATTCATGACTGTCAACGGTCGGTTACCGATGCACCCGCCCGGTAACCTCCCCGCCGCTCACGACCGAGATCCGGGGCGCTGGTGACGCTCGTCGGCGAGCCGGGGATCTAAGCTGAACCGCACAAGCGCCTTCGGCCGACCGCGGTCGATCGGCACAGCCGGCTGCACCCGGGACCGGCGACGCGTGCAGTAGCGTCACCAGACGCCGGTGATCCGGCGACCGGAAGCGCCCGCGAGGGCCGGACACAGTGGAGGAACGCTCCGGTGAAGCGGCCGACCATCGCCGACGTCGCCCGGCGCGCCGGGGTCTCCAAGGGCGCGGTGTCGTACGCGCTCAACGGGCAGCCCGGCGTCTCCGAGGCGACCCGCCGGCGCATCCTCGCCATCGCGGCCGAGATCGGGTTCCGTCCGAGCAGCGCCGCCCGCGCGCTGTCCGGCGCCACCGCCAAGGCGGTCGGGCTGGCGCTGTGCCGCCCCGCCCGGATACTCGGCATCGAGCCGTTCTTCATGGAGCTGATCAGCGGCGTCGAGGCCGAGCTGTCGGCCCGCTCGTACGCGCTGACGCTCCAGGTGGTCAGCGACCAGGAGGCCGAGATCGCGGTCTACCGCCGGTGGTGGGCCGAACGCCGGGTCGACGGCGTGCTCGTGTGCGACCTGCGCACCGACGACCGGCGCGTGCCGGCGCTGGAGGAACTGCAACTGCCGGCCGTGGTGATCGGCGGCCCCGGGCACACCGGCGGCCTGGCGAGCGTCTGGTCCGACGACGCGGCGGCCCTGGTCGAGACGGTGGAGTACCTGGTCGCGCTCGGCCACCGGCGCATCGCCCGGGTCGGCGGGCTGCCCTCGCTGCTGCACACCGAGATCCGCACCGAGGCGTTCACCGGCGTGTGCGCGCGGCTCGGGCTGGACGAGGCGGCGACCGTCTGGTCCGACTACACCGGCGAGGAGGGCGCGCGGGCCACCCGCCGGCTGCTCAGCTCCGCCGGGCGCCCGACCGCGGTGATCTACGACAACGACGTGATGGCGATCGCCGGGCTCTCGGTGGCCCAGGAGATGGGCCTGACCGTGCCCGGCGACCTGTCCATCGTGGCCTGGGACGACTCACCGCTCTGCCGGCTGGTACACCCGCCGCTGACCGCGCTGGGCCGGGACATCCCGGCGTACGGCGCGCACGCCGCCCGGCAGCTCCTGGCCGTGATCGCCGGCGAACCGGCCGCCGTCGTGCAGGACGAGACGGCGCACCTGACGCCGCGCGGCAGCACCGCCCCACCTCGTACGACGGCTCGCTGAACCGGTTCAGCTCACCGGGCGGTGGACGGGTACTCCTCGAACCACGCCTCGACCCGCTCGGCGGTCGCCGGGCGGGCCAGCGCGAAGCCCTGGCCGTACCGGCATCCGGCCCGCCGCGCGCCCGCCACCTGTCCCTCCGACTCCAGCTCCTCGACCACCAGCTCCACGCCGAGGCGGTCGGCCAGGTTCGCCACCACGTCGATCAGCGGACGCTGACCGTCCCCGCCCGGGCCGACCAGGTGCGGCCCCACCTTGAGCAGGTCGATCGGCAGCCGGCGGAGCTGCGCGAGCGAGGCGTGCTCGGCCCGGAAGTCGTCGAGCGCGATCCGCACGCCGATCGACCGCAGCCCGGCCAGCCGCGCCACCACTGTGGACAGCTCCCCGCCCACCACCGGCTCGGCCACCTCCACCACCAGCCGTTCCGGCACCACGTCGTACGCGGCCAGCGCGGTGGCGGTACGCGCCACGAAGTCCGGCGCGGCCAGCTCGCGCGGCGTCACGTTGACCGCCATCCACAGCTCACGGCCGCCCTCCGACCACGCGGCGAGCTGCCGGCAGGCCCGGTCCAGCACCCACCGCCCGATCTCACCGGTCAGGTCGAGGTCGGCCGCCACCGGCAGCAGCTCGGCCGGGAGCACGGTGCCCAGCGCCGGGCTGCGCCAGCGCAGCAGCGCCTCCGTACCCACCGGCATCCGGTCGGCGAGCGCCACCACCGGCTGGTAGACCAGGTCCAGCTCACCGCGCGCCACCGCGCCGGGCAGCTCCCGTTCCAGATCCAGCCGGCGGACCAGCTGCTCCTCCAGGTAGGCGTCGTACCACTCGACCCGGTCCCGGCCGAGCTGCACCGCCCGGCGGCGGGCCAGGTCCGCCTGCCGCAGCACGTCCTCCGGATCGCCGCCGCCGGTCTCGGCCAGCCCGACGCTCACCCCCAGCCGGGCGACGCCGCCGGGCCGGGGGTACGGCGCGGCCAGCGCCGCCAGCAGCCGCAGGCCGAGCGCGTACGCGAGCACCGGCCCCGCGTCGGTGAGGACGGCGTACTCCGTGTCGCCGAGCCGGGCCACCAGATCGTGCGTCCCGGAGCCCGCCCGCAGCCGGCGCGCGGCCTCGGTGAGCACCGGTCCCTCCGGCACCGCGCCACCCACCCCGTGCAGGTCGACGACGAGCAGCGCGCCGCCACTGCGTTCCGCCATCGCCCGGACCAGCTCCGCGCGCGTCAGCGGCACGGGCTCGGCGGCCCGGGCGTCCGGTCCGAGGCGGCGCCGCAGCCACGCCTCGCGGGCCGCGAGCCGCTGCACCCGGCGGCGCTGGTCGGCGGCGGCGAGCAGCTCACCCATCATGATCGGCGGAATGACGGCCAGGCCCAGCGCCATCGCGGCGGTGCTGAACTCCCCCGCCGTACCCAGGTGGATCCCGGCGGCCAGCGCGGCGATCCCGGCCGGCGCGGTGAGGCGGGGCCAGGCGGCCGGCGCCACGTCCCGGCCCGGTCGTTCACCGCCCGAGGTACGCCGGGCCCCGGCGGCGGTGAGCAGCGCCCCGGCCACCAGCGGCGCCGCGACGAGCGGCAGCGCCCGGTCCGGCGCGCCGTAGGCCAGCAGCACCACGAGCAGCGTCAGCCCGCCGAGCGTCAGCGCCGCCCCGGCGTGGCAGCGAGCGGCGCCCGGCCGGCGGCGACGTTCGGCGACGGCCGCCACCGCGAGCACGGCGAGCACCACCGCACCACCAGCCGCGACGACCCCGGCGACGGCCGGGACCGGGCCGCCCGGCAGCAGCATCCAGCCCGCGAAGACCAGGCTGACGCCGAGCGCGAGCACGTCGACAGTCCGGCGCACCAGCTCCGGGCCGGACAGCCGCGAGCGGCCGGGCAGGCGCAGCAGGGCCGTCACGTGCAGCGCCCCGGTGAGGCACAGCCCGGCCAGCGCGACCGGCAGCCGGTGGGCGGCGTCGCTCAGCGGCAGCACCGCGACGGTGAGCCCGGCGACCAGGACGGCGCTGTCGAGGATGGCGGCGACCCGGCGGGACAGGGCAGCGCGTCGCGCCCGCCGCCCGGTCGTCGTTGCGCCGTGCGCCAGGGCGGTGTCAGTCGTCTCGCCGGCGTGGCACCGGAACGTGACCGCCTGCTGCGGTCCGGACTGCTGCGGTCCGGGTCCGGCCAGCCAGGCGAGCCGGACGCAGGCCAGGGCGAAGCCGCCGGCGACGGCGAGTGCGGCCGCGGCGGGGCCGGGCAGGACACCGGCGACACCGGCGAGGAGGAAGGCCGCGCCGGCGAGCGACACGACGACATCGGGCAGGACTGATCGCCGGCGGGGAGCGGCGGGAGGGGGGACGGGCACGGCG
>NZ_RCVK01000034.1:0-465 GCF_003667485.1 Micromonospora sp. BL1 | reverse complement strand
GCCGGACGGGCCGTGGCGTCGGCGAGTGCGCGGCCGGTCGACGCGCCGCCCCGAGCCGCGATCGTGGTGGCGGCCGGGTCCGGCGTGGGCAGCCTGCGCGAGGCACGCCGGTCACTGATCGAGGCGCGGCAGGTCGCCGAGGCGGCCCGGCGGGATCCCCGCGATCTGCCCTGCTACCGCCTGCCGCACGTCGGGCTGGCCGGGCTGCTGCACCTGTTACGCGACGAGCCCAGGTTGCAGACGTTCGTCGAGCGTGAACTCGGGCCACTGCTCGCCTACGACGCCCAGCATCCACGGGAGCAGTTGCTGGGCACGCTGCGGGCGTACCTGGAGCAGGGGCGGAACAAGTCGGCCGGTGCGGCCGCCGCGCACCTGTCCCGGCCGGCGTTCTACGAGCGGCTGGCCCGTATCGGCCGCATCCTCGACGCCGACCTCGACTCGGTCGACAGGTGCCTGTCCCTGCAC
>NZ_RCVK01000405.1:0-467 GCF_003667485.1 Micromonospora sp. BL1 | reverse complement strand
GGTCCAGCCCACTGGTCGGTTCGTCGAGGATGAGCAGCTCCGGTTCGTGCATGAACGCCTGCACCACGCCGACCTTCTGCCGGTTGCCCTTGCTCAACCCCTTGATCCGCCGGCCGAGGTCCAGGTCGAGCCGGTCGGCCAGCTCCTCGATCCGAGTCCGGGGCACCCGGCCGCGCAGGTTGCCCAGGTAGGTCAGCAGCTCGCGGGCAGTCTGCCGGCCGTCGACGACGAAGTCGCCGGCCAGGTAGCCGATCCGGCGGCGCAGTGCCACCCCGGCGCGGCGGGGGTCCGCGCCGAGCACGCTGACCCGGCCGCTGGTCGGGCGGATCAGGTCGAGCAGCAGCCGGATGGTGGTGGACTTGCCGGCCCCGTTCGGGCCGAGGAACCCGTACACCTCGCCGGGCTCGACCCGTAGGTCCAGCCCGGTCAGGCCGCGGTTGCGGCCGTACGTCTTGACCAGCTTCCCC
>NZ_RCVK01000035.1:0-468 GCF_003667485.1 Micromonospora sp. BL1 | reverse complement strand
GCCACCAGTTCCTCGGAGCTGGGGTCGAAGAAGGCGTCGCGGCTGATGCCGGGCTCGCGTTCGGCGGCGGCGAAGTGCTCGGCGAGGCGGCGGGCGTCGGTGATGGTGGCCACGGCGCGCAGCGGGTTCCACCACATGCCCTGCTCGGCGCCGAGGATGTGCTGCGGATCGAACGCCCACACCTGGCCACGAGTGGCGCGGACCTCGCGGGTGGCATCCACGATGTCGCCCTTGACGCTGGTCACCAGGGTAGGTCCGGGTGCGGCGACGATGGCGGGGATAGCGCGGCTGGTGGTCTTGCCGGTGCGCGGGCCCCAGATGTCGACGGCCATGTCCTCCCAGGACTGCCGCAGCGGCATCCCGCCGGTCACGGTGTAGGCGATCAGCACGCCGAGCTGGTCGGGCTCGGGCCGGTCGACGTCGGCGAGGCTGGGCCGCAGCCGCCGGCCGCTGTCCGCGATGCCCTTG
>NZ_RCVK01000036.1:0-222 GCF_003667485.1 Micromonospora sp. BL1 | reverse complement strand
TCCGGCGCTCGGCACGCTGGGCCAGCGCGGCCATCACCATCGAGCCGCCGACACCGGCGATCACCGCGTACGGGGCGATCAGATGGGCCGACAACTGTTCCGCGGCGATCCCGGCGAGGCGCGGCACCGCCAGCAGGTACGCCAGCGCGACGAGCAGCGGCCCGGCCGCCCCGGAGGCCGCCGCACCGACGCGGATCTCGGGTGCACGGGCGGCTCGGCGGG
>NZ_RCVK01000037.1:0-480 GCF_003667485.1 Micromonospora sp. BL1 | reverse complement strand
GCCGATGCGTTATCAAGAAAAACGGCTGTGTAATTGTCTTCGCCGAGTTCAAAAGTGGAAATGTATTTTTTTCCGTTGATTTCTTCAATACTAGCGTCAAATGCAGATACTTGTTGTGTTGTAATCATTGTTCTACGAAGTGTTGCTTGAAGTGTGTCGTTATCTCTGATGTAAGTGAGAACAATCGGCTTGTTGTTTACGTCGCGAAATAACGAAACGGATTGCTCGAACGACAAATTTTCAAACCTTTTACCATCTGCAGCGATGATTAAATCGCCCGATTTTAGTTTGGATTTTGCTGCGGGCGTGTTGGGAATGATTGTTTCAATCCCCAACCCGATATTTTCGTCTTGTACAACAAGACCAATTCCGCCGAACGATTCGTCAGCAAAAATCGTCGTTGCACAAAGTGTAAGTGCAGTCAAGAAAATCTTTTTCATTAAATCTCCTTCTGGTTTGTAAAAAAAAGATGTTTTAAAT
>NZ_RCVK01000038.1:0-480 GCF_003667485.1 Micromonospora sp. BL1 | reverse complement strand
CGACGAGCTGATGTTGACGGTGGGGCGGCGTTTCCGCAGGCCCGAGCCGCGTCGGCGGGTGCGTGACTTCGTCCGGGGCCTGCTGGCGCCGCTACCGCGGAAGAACTGCTGGAGCATCGCTGAGCACGCCGGGGATGCTGGCCCGGACGGGATGCAGGAGCTGCTGACCCGGGTGACGTGGGACGACGCCGATGTTCGTGCCGATGTCCGCGAGTTCGTCGGTGAGCATCTTGGTGATGTCGAGGCCGTGCTGGTCATCGACGAGACGGCTGATCTGAAGAAGGGCCGGCACACCGTCGGGGTGCAGCGGCAGTACTCGGGCACGGCCGGGAAGATCGAGAACTGCCAGCTCGCCGTGCACCTGGTCTATGCCACCGAGGCTGCTCACGCGATGCTCGACACGGCCCTCTACCTGCCGAAGTCATGGTGCGACGACCCCGATCGCCGCGCCGAGGCCGGTGTCCCTGAGCAGGTGCGCTT
>NZ_RCVK01000258.1:0-482 GCF_003667485.1 Micromonospora sp. BL1 | reverse complement strand
GGTCGACACCGCTGACCCCGATGGCCGGCATGTGGTACATCGCGATGCTCGACGAGCTGAGCCGGTAGCGAGCACGAAAGACTGTGGAGTCGGAGACGAACCGAGTCGAGAGACCGGCCGCGAACCTGCTACGCGCCCAAACCGGCTCGCGCACGATGGCCTCTGCCCGGGCCGGGAGCCGGTCGTAGTACTTGGCGGTGTCGGACCAGCCTTTTCCCTCTACGCCCCACTGTGCCACGTCGTACCAGGCGACGTTGCCCTCAATCGTTGGTGGCACCTCGACAAACTCGGTGGGCCACTGCGCGGGTGGTTGCGCCTGGGCCTTGGCCGGTGCGGCGACGGCGGCGGGCATCGCAAGAGCTGCCCCGCCGGCACCGGCGAGCCCGAACAGTCGACGACGGCTAACCGTTGGCTGTCTCACAGTTCCTCCTTCGTTACTCGGCGCAGGCGGACGCCTGCTACCGGAGGGACCGCGGGGCCGC
>NZ_RCVK01000311.1:0-483 GCF_003667485.1 Micromonospora sp. BL1 | reverse complement strand
GGTGGCCGGCGGCGTAGCCGGCCACCAGCTGCGCCCGGACCTCGGGCGCGAACTCCGCCTGGGCGTACGCCTGCACGCTGGCCACCAGGATCGCCCGCTGCTCGGGGGCGGCCGCCAGCAGGCCGTCGACGAATCCGCGCAGCCGGTCCAGCGGGGTGCCGCCGGCGTCCGGTACGACAGCCGCCGCGATGGCGTCGCCCCAGGCGTCGAAGGTCTCCATGACGGCGGCGTTCAGCAGGGCCTCCTTGCTGCCGAAGTGGTAACCGATGGAACCGAGGTGAGCACCCGCCGCCGCCACGATGTCCCGGGCCGTGGTGTGCGCGTAGCCCTTCTCCACCAGGCACTTCTTCGCCCCCGCCAGCAGGTCCTCGCGCTGTCCCATGCCGGCAGTGTCGTCCACCTTTTGAACGCCCGTCTTGTACAAGCGTCTTGTACAAGCGTCTTGTACGGATGTACATTCGCCCCGTGACGACCACCGCTCCC
>NZ_RCVK01000334.1:0-486 GCF_003667485.1 Micromonospora sp. BL1 | reverse complement strand
GAGTCACGCACTGGTCAGCCCGACTGATGGCCGATCACATGAGCGGAACGGGGATGCCGGTCAGTTTTGCCGAGGTGGCCCGCATCTGGCGCGACTGGGACCTGCAACCGCACCGCGTCGAGACGTTCAAGTTCTCCACCGATCCGCAGTTGGAGTCGAAGATCCGCGACGTGGTGGGGCTCTACCTGGACCCGCCCCAGAACTCCGTGGTGGTCTGCGTCGATGAGAAGTCCCAGATCCAGGCGTTGGACCGGACGGCGCCACTGCTTCCCATGCGCTTCGACCAGGCCGAACGCCGTACGCACGACTACATGCGCCATGGCACCACCACCCTGTTCGCCGCCCTCGAGGTCGCCACCGGGCGGATCACCGCGGACGCCTGCCACCCCCGGCACCGCAACCAGACCGCCGATCAGATCCTGGCGAAGGCCGACCGGCGAAAGGGTCGGTGCCGACCGTGACCAGCACCATCACTCGGCTTTGGCT
>NZ_RCVK01000208.1:0-490 GCF_003667485.1 Micromonospora sp. BL1 | reverse complement strand
CGGCGTTGATGCGGGCGATGGCGTCGTCGCGCAGCTGCTTGTCACGTTCGGCCTGGTCGGGGTTGTGGCAGATGACGAACCGTTCGGTCTCCGCCACCTTCACTTCCTTGACCCGCATGTTCTGTGCGACCTCGGTGTAGCGCCCTTGCCTGGACAGGGCGGCCTTGATCTCCGGGGAGTCCGAGCGCAGCTTCTCACCGATGATGTAGGAGTGGTCGCCCTGGCGTAGGTAGCGGCGGTTGCGCTCGGAGGAGAAGCCCCGGTCCGCGACCCACACGATCTTCGACAGGGTCCAGTCCCGCATGTCGTCCTTGACTTGGCGGATCAGCTTGGAGTCGGCGGTGTTCCCGGGCCAGCACCACACCCGGACCGGGATCCCGTCGCGGGTGACCGCCATCCCGATCACGATCTGCGGCAGGTCGTCGCGGGAGTCCTTCGACTTGCCGTAGGTCCGGAACCCGGCGTTGGTCGCCTCGCCGTCCTCCTCCCG